>MKRS01000208.1 GCA_001897035.1 Bacteroidales bacterium 45-6 | reverse complement strand
GAAGACTCTAAAAAAAAAAGAGGCGCGAGTTAAGGTCAGATCAGCAGTCTGAGAGAGTTAATATTTGTGACACGTGTCAAGTATTGATTTTTGTTGTGTTCGGTCTTACCCTGACACTTTGCTGACAAAGTCGACCCCGAAAAAGTTCATAATGAAGCAGAACACTAAAACGAGGAATCTTATGCCGTAGTTTTGCAGCGAATCAAACGGAACGAGTTGCAGCAAGTAATTCTCGAACATGACCGGGTAAATGGCCAAGTCGAACAAATTGTTGACGAAGGACCAGTACGCCTCTTGAAAGGCCCAAAATGGTCCGAATGCCGCATTAACCCACCAGACAAAGCCACCATTGTGAGGTAACGCCGTACTCAGCTCGGCAGTTAACAGCGCACTGAGCGTAAGATCCGCTGTCAGCTTCAGTAAGAAATTTGAATGGATGAAATTACCTTGGCAATGACCAGATCCACGGAATTATTACCATGCCTAATAGTGCATAAAATGGGTACCCTATTCTAACCGCATCTTCAATTCCGTACGGTCCGCCTGACACTGCGAAAAAAAAAAAATGTCAGATCGTGTCACACAAAATAAACGTTTACTTTTAAAAACAAAATCAAATCTTTATTAAAAATTAATTTCTATCGCGACAAATTATTTATTCAAAGATAAATTAAACTTAATTATTACCCGCGAAAAAAGTTAAAAATACTAAGCCCCACATTGACAGTCGTTTGGTATTATTTTCGTTCTGAGGCGTCACTGCCTCGATATCATCTGGGTTATCATTAACAGTTCCATATTTTTGCGACCCCAATGAGGAACGTATTAGAGGATCCTTCTCCATCCGATCTTCTGATTAGCCTCTTCTGCTTTCAATATTTTAAATTGTCATGGGGCGCATTTAATTGCAATGGTGCTTACGGCGGAGAAGTGTTTGTTCGCCAGTAAAATACAACAATAAAAATTGCAATACTGATTTTCTACGGAACGATCTTGTCTGTATTTAATTAGCTTTAAGCATCCCCCCCTTTCAATACTAGAACAAAATTGCAAATAACAAATTTCCTGAAGTGCATTTCTTTAACTTGGTTTGTTACAGCTAGTCAAATTAAACTAATACTTTATTTACACAGATAATATCGACTTTGCTACAACTCCCAGCCTGGCTCTGGTCGAACCGCCATTTGTGAAGCTGGAGTCTTAGCACAGTATGTCTTAGATGCGTTATTTATAACAAAAATAAACAAAGTGTGGTGATGCCCATCGTCGCAGTTAACTTCATTGCCGTGGACACTTCGTTGTTATTTACAGAGGTGCCTGGTGTCTGACGAGTCTCTGGCGATGTGATAATTGCATTCGGTGCTTGTGTGATCGGTGCTTGCGTAATCGGTACTTGGGAAACTGGTACTTGGATGACGGTCGGACTGTCCGGTAGAGGCACTAGTTGCATATAGCCGTTAGTATTGTGAATTGGTAACTTTTACTTCAAAAACCTTACCTGTGCCATCGACACTTCGCGGCGTCAAAGTAAAAGAGCCCTTCTGATCATTGACACGCACATTGACCACAATATCTTGACCATCGTAACCGACCTGCGCAAAGTCCTCGTTCCCCAAGGTAAACACGACAGTTGCAGTCTCACCAGAATTCAAAGCGATCTTCTTGAATCCGTGCACCATGTCGATGTATTGCTTGTCGGGATACGCGAACAGCTCTGATACGTACACGAACAAAGTGTCCTTGCCAGCCACTGATCCAGTGTTGGTCACATCAACGGCAATCTGCATAGTGGCGTTCACATTGGCTGCGTCGGGAATGCGGAGGTTGGAATAAGTAAATGTCGTGTATGACAAACCAAAACCAAAAGGCCATTGAACATCATGTGCATACGATCCATATTGATAGGCGAGCTGGCCCGTAGCAGTAGGATAGGCAAAAGGTAATCTTCCAGAACTAAAAAAGTGGCCATTAGACATGTGGTCATTAATCAATTGATATTCAAAATCTTG
>MKRS01000207.1 GCA_001897035.1 Bacteroidales bacterium 45-6 | reverse complement strand
TTCAAAAACTGTGGTTTCTTTACTCCGTAATTACCGGAATATGAAACAGAGGGTGCTCCCTTCTTACCTTTTTTTGTGGTAACTATTATTACACCGTCAGCAGCGCGTGCTCCATAAATAGAAGCCGCAGCATCTTTGAGCACAGTGAGATCCGCAATATCATTTGGATTAATAAGACTGAGGTCACCGGGAATACCATCTATTAAAATCAGTACCCTGCTACCGCTCACAGAAGATGCGCCACGCACCTGCACATCATAGTTCTCAAAGCCGGGCCTGCCGCTTCCTCTCGAAACAGTTACACCCGGCAAAGCACCCTGCAGCGCATTCATAGTATTGGTAAGCGGCCTGGTTTCAAACGCCTTACTGTCAACTTTAGATACTGCGCCTGTTAGCTCTCCTTTTAATTTTGTTCCATAACCAATCACCACTACTTCATTAAGTTTGGCGTCTGATAAGTGTAAAGTGACATCAAGATTTGAATTGCCGGCCACCCTAACTTCTTCTTTTTGGTAACCTACAAATTCAAAAATAAGGACATCATTTGCAGAAGCTCCGATCGAAAAATTTCCTTTGGCATCAGTAGTAGTGCCTGTATTGGGGTTGCCCCTAACTGTTACCGAAACACTTTCCAGCGGATTGTTGTTTTCGTCTTTTACTTTCCCCGTAATGGTTTTTTGTTGGGCAAATAACGTACTGCTAAAGAGGGCAAAAAACAATAGCAGTAAAAGGTTCAGAGATGGAATCTGATTTTCTTTAACCAGGTTTTGATTGTTCATGACAGCAATGTTTTAGTCATCAATTATAGAATTGAAAAGTCAAATTTATATTTATACCTATGTTATATTGATGGATGATTTTTGGTGTTTGATGGATTATTTTACGATTGTGTAGTAGTACCGGTATTCAACTAACAGTATTTGTTTTATGAGTAATCACACCCTGGTGATTCTTATCCAGCAGCAACACCTGTCCAAAATATTCGTTTGCTTCTTCTTTGTAATTATTTCCCAAACCAAGATTACCGAGCGCCATTAAATAATAACAATGAATTTTGTTCAACAGGTTCAGGTCTGTATCAAACACTAATAAACCGGGTAGTGAAACAGCAAAATAATCTATGCTGATATTATCGTTAATATGCTGCGCCCCGAAGGTGATAAGGCTTTTAAAGATTGCTGTAGCCTTTTCCGGATTGTTCAGCTTTATCCATGCCAATCCCTGGTAAAATATTTTATCAGGTTGAGGATCATTATAGAAAATAGCCTGTGCAGGTTCGCTGATCCCTTTTACCGCCATATTATAATATTGATGAGCTTTTTCTTTGTCCCCCAGTTGCTCATACGCTATGCCTTTCCAGTAGTGAATATCATTTTCCTGCGCTCCTGCCAGTTTACCTTCACCCAGGTTAGATGGATAATTCTCTGCCTGGTTCAATAACTCCAACGCATCTTCATATTTACCTTCAGCAATAAATTGTTTGGCAATCTCTATATTACAGATCAGGTATTGCCTGATCACCATCCCTTCCCCACCTTCCCACGGATGGAACTTACGTGCACTTAAAAGTGATTTGGCTTTAGTAAAGTTTCCTAACTGGTTGTATAATGTTATTATTTCAAGCCAGAGATCATCTCTTTGTTGTACCAACGGCAAATACCTGTTCAGGAAATCAAGCCGTTCGGTATGATCCCGGTTCAGCCTTTTATACAATTGATCTAATTCCATTAATACACGGGCATCCATTGTGTCTAATGAAAAAGCTTTTTCCATAAATTCTAATGCCTTTTGAGCATTATTGCGTTTATTGTAATAAGCCAGCGAGAGGTTGCGGTGTACTGTTGGAAACTGATCGTCTATCCGAGCTGATTGTTCCCAACAATCAATCGCTTCTTTATATTGCCTTTTGTCGAACCAGAAATTCCCGAGGTAATAAAATGCCTTAGCGTCATTAGGGTTTAGCTCAATCGCCTTCTTAAATACGATCACATCTTCTATCTTATTTGGGAAAACGAAAT
>MKRS01000206.1 GCA_001897035.1 Bacteroidales bacterium 45-6 | reverse complement strand
GCTCTTCCGATCTAGCAATTGGCTTATCACTTCCCATTACCTGTTTGGGTAACGCCATCCTCCAGCATTCTTGTTTTCAGCAATCCAAGAGCCTTGGTCATCGACTGGCTGATCTCCGCATAATCGGAAAGCTCGCTTTTAAGGTAAAGAAATGCCACATCCAACGAAAAAGGGAGCGGCTGCAAGGCAATTTCAAGCTCATGCCTTTGCTGCCTGAAAGTTTCGCGTAGCAGCCGTTTTATCCGGTTGCGCTTGACAGCCCTTTTGAATTTGCGCTTCGACACGCTCACCAACACCGACAAGTCTTCGCCCTCGGTCTTTTCCCGCTTCACGAAAATCACCCTCAAGGGATAAGCTATGAAGGACTTACCCGATGAAAACAACAAATCTAATTGGCTTTTGCGCGTGATGCGCATTGCTTTGGGGAAAGAATTATTTGGCAACCCAGCAGGCTCTTCGTTCATGGAAAACAGCAATTGTAGGACAAAGGTAATAGATTTTTTGTCAGGCAGCAAGATTCAAAGCTACTTAATAATCGATCTACATTGAAAAACATTTGTGAAGGAGTGACCCTGTTAACTCGTTTTCTTGGTCACTTGGTTGCTTCTCCTTAATTTTGAACACGTGAATTGCTTGCTCCCTGAATTATCCTTATATTTGCATTAAAATTATGTATCCGGGTGTAAAAGCCCAACGCATACCCATTGTATATCAACAATATATACCAACAAAATATGTTTTTTCCTGACACCATCGACTTGTCCGAACCCGAGAAATACATCCTGGCCATCCGCTTGCAGCCTGGGAGCTTTTCTTTTGCGATCTACCAGCCAGGAAAAAATGATGCGTATGCTTATAGGGGGACTTCATTCAAGAGCGACATTCCCTATTTGCAACAAGTGAAACGGACCATTTTCGACTTGAATTTCCTTACCCAAGCCTTTCTCCGCACATGGGTGGAAGTTGTTTCGCCGCGCTACTGTTTGGTGCCTACACTGTTTTTCGATGCTAAGGAAAAAGAAAAGTATTTGTACAAAACTTTTTCAGGCGAGCAAGGTCAGGTACTGAGCGAAGCCATCGGGTCAGACCATGACAAACAGCTTGTCTTCGATTTGGACAAAGATGTGTATGAATTTCTGAGCCGCAACTTGTTCTCCCCAGTTTTCACGCACCACATTTCGCCGCTGCAACGCCTGTTCCATCTCAATAGCGGAAAAACGGAACTGTTTTCGAGGATGTACCTTTATTTCTCGGACAAGCAGGCCGACGTTCTCGTCACCCGTAACGGGGAAATACAGACACTTCAATCTTTCACGGACGAATCAGACCAGGATCTCCTTTATTTCGTGATAAATATATGGAAATCACTCAACATGAATCAATTGGAAGACAGATTATATTTATCGGGAGATAGCAGCAAGTATGCAAAGCTAACCCCTTTATTGAGCAAGTACATTCAATATGTGGAGCAAAAAGGTGCCCCCAGCGAAGCCTTTCTTTTGGGCGATGATGCCTCCAAAACCCCCATCGATTTATTAGCATTGTTGTTATGAGAATTATCAGCGGAACATTCAAGGGAAGGCGTTTCTCGCCACCCAAAAGCTTTGATGCAAGACCTACCACCGACTTTGCAAAGGAAAACCTCTTCAACATTCTCAACAACCGTGTCGATTGGGAAGCATCCACCGCCCTCGACCTGTTTTCCGGCACGGGAAACATTTGCTTGGAATTTGTGTCGCGGGGCTGCCCGTTTGTGACCGGGGTAGAAAAAGCCCCTCTCCATGCCAAATTCATCAAGAAGGTATGCGACGAATTGAAGGTGAACAACCTGAGGCTCTACACGATGGACGTGTTTCGTTTTCTGGATTCCAACCGAGAGAAATTCGACTTGATTTTCGCTGATCCCCCTTACGATTTGCCTACACTTGACCAAATTCCCCAATTGGTTCTGGAAAAAGACTTGCTCAAGGAAGGTGGAGTCTTTATCATGGAGCATTCCAAGAAAAACGACTTTTCGCATCTACCTCTATTTCAAGAAAAAAGAGTATATGGAAGTGTGAATTTCAGCATTTTCGAAAAAGAATAATTCTTTTCACTTAGTGCCCGAATTTACAAATCAATATTCTCATAACAGGGGCGCCAGCAGCCGGCAAGCCGATTCTTCAAAACGTTGCCTGCGCCTTCTCTTCTTCCACTCTTCCTGCAAAATTTGCCGCGAATCACGGAGATCATCCATAAAAATTTCTGTCGCCTTTCCGCATGTCTCCTTGTCGTAGATGAAGGCATTCACTTCGAAGTTATGCTCGAAGCTACGCACATCCATGTTGGACGACCCCACGATGGTGAGCGAGTCGTCGATGATTATCAATTTGGAATGAATGAAGCCTGCTTGGTAGAAATAGACCTTGATGCGGCACAGAAGCAATTCCTTCACAAAAGACAAGGTTGCCCAATGCGCAAAACGGGTGTCTGCCTCTTGCGGAATCATCACCCGCACATCGATTCCACTCAAGGAAGCCGTCTGCAAGGCACTCAAGATGCTTTCGGAAGGGATGAAATAGGGGGTTTGAATATAGATGGACTTTTTGGCATTCATGAAAGCAAAAAACAGACCTTGCACAATGTTGCGGTAGAGGCCAATGGGGCCGCTGGTGACTATCTGCATGGGGTTGTGTCCAAAGCTTGGCAAAGGAGGAAAATAGATCCGGGAAGAGATATAAGTTTTATGGGCATAATACCAGTCCAAGAGGAAGGATGACTGCAGGCCCTGGACTCCTTTTCCCCTCATCCTCACATGGAGGTCGTGCCATTTGGCAAATTTTCCGCCCGTGAGATAACGGTCGGCAACATTCATTCCCCCAATGTATCCCACTTCGCCGTCGATGACCACGATTTTGCGGTGGTTTCGGTAATTAACCCTGCTCGTCAAGACAGGGAAAGCTACCGGCAAAAAGGGTTCCACCTCCACTCCGGCCTGCTTCATCCCTTGAAAAAAGCTTGATTTGCTTCTCCAGGATCCCACATCGTCGTACATCAACCGGACTTCCACCCCTTGCCGAGCCTTTTCCGCAAGCAGGTTGCCCAATTTCGTACCAATTTCGTCGTTCTCAAAAATATAATATTGTACATGCACATGGTGCCTGGCGGAACGAATGTCTTCAAAAAGCTGCTCGAATTTTTCCCGGGCATTGGTCAGGAAACGGACTTCGTTTCCTTCCAGCACGGGCGATTGATCGAGATTCTTAAGCAATGTAGCAAGTTCGTTGTACCGTTCGGGCAGTGGGGCGTATTCTTCCGAAACAGTTTTAGGTATAGCCCTGTTTTTTAGCCGTTTGTACATTCTTTTGGAGATAAAACGCTTTTTGCGGTTGTCTTCCCCAAAAATGTAGTAGAACAAAAGTCCAATAAAAGGCAGAAAAATAAGCACAAGCACCCACGACATGGTTTTGATCGGATTCCTGTTTTCAGAAACGACAAGGATAACCAAGCTGATTATAGTCACCACATAAACAGCCAGAATAATCCAATATACCGCATTGATCCAATACATAAATAATACTATGTGAATGTGCTAATATGCCTATGAGACTCTCTACCGATGAGAGAATTAGCGAATTAGTAATTCAAGAAATCGTATAGCGTAAATTCAAGAACGAATCTTGATTCCCGTTAGTTTCTCCGCCAAAGCTTCGGCACAATTCTCGCCATCCATGGCAGCAGAAACAATTCCTCCGGCATATCCGGCACCTTCGCCGCAAGGATAGAGGCCTGCCATTTCTTCGTGTTCCAAGGTTTCACGGTTACGAACTACCCGCACGGGCGACGAAGTACGGCTTTCCACGGCATGAAGCAGGGCATCGTTGGTGAGGTAGCCTTTTTGCTTCTTGCCCACCTCGATAAAAGCTTCCCTCAACCGGGAGGTGACATAAGTGGGCAGCCATTCGTGCAAAGGCGAGGAAACCACACCTGGCGTATAAGAAGTGGAGGGCAAGGATTCGCTTACCTTTTTATTCACAAAATCGTACATTCGCTGGGCAGGGGCAGTCTGTTTGCAACCGCCTTCCACCCATGCACGGTGTTCGATATCTTCCTGAAATTTCAGCAGGGACAAGGCTCCGAATTTGTCGTATTCGGGAAAATCGCCGGGATTGACTTGCACCACTACGCCCGAGTTCGACCATTTCGAGCCTCGGTTGGCAGGCGACATGCCATTCACCACCAATTGCTCTTCGCTACTGGCGGCTGGCACGATAAATCCTCCGGGGCACATGCAAAACGAATAAACTCCTCTTTCTTTTGCCTGCACCACAAAACTGTATTCGGCGGCAGGAAGGTATTCGCCCCGACCTTCGGGATTGTGGTATTGTATCTGGTCAATCAGGTGCGAGGGATGCTCGATACGCACTCCCACGGCAAGGCCCTTGGCTTCAATTTTCACATTCTGACGATCAAGCATATAATAAATATCTCTCGCCGAATGCCCGGTGGCAAGGATCACGGGGCCGAAAAACTTTTCGCCCGTATTGGTTTCCACCCCTTTCACTTCGTTGTTTTCAATAATGAGCGAGTCCACGCGGGTGCTGAAGTGCACCATTCCTCCGCTGGCCTTGATCTGCTCACGAAGATTTTTCACAATCAACGGGAGTTTATTCGTGCCTATGTGGGGATGCGCATCGACCAGGATGCTGTCCGAAGCCCCGTGTTGGCAAAACACATTCAGGATTTTTTCGACGCTTCCCCGTTTTTTGCTCCGGGTGTATAGTTTTCCGTCAGAGAAAGCCCCGGCTCCTCCTTCTCCGAAGCAATAATTGGACTCCGGATTGATCTTTTGTTCTTTCTTGATAAGCATGATGTCCTTGAGACGCTCCATCACCTCCTTGCCCCGTTCGAGCAAAATCGGACGGACACCCAATTCGATTAGGCGAAGAGAGGCAAACAATCCGCCCGGACCTGCACCCACCACCACAGCTTGCGGCGCATCGCTCACATCCGGATAGTGCGTCGGCTTGTAGGGAACTGTGTCGGGCGCATCTTCATCAATGAAAAGGCGAACGGTCAGATTGATCCAAACTTGCCGCTGCCGGGCATCCGTGGATCGGCGGATGATGCGCAACGAATGAATCCTTTCCGGCACGATCTGTTCTTGCTCACAGGCATGTTTTTTGATTAGCTCCAGGTCGGAAGCATCACTTGGAGAAACTTTTAGACTTATGTCTTTTTGCATATTTTTGGTTGTGTATGGACAGATTCACAATGGGTATCAGTAGTAAAACTACTAACTAAAGACCTTATTCTTAGGCGTTGTAGCCACAAACTCTTTCAGGTAGAAGGGTTCATAATAGGCAGCATCCGCAAACGCCTTGTTGCGGTAAGCTTCAACAGCGAGCTTCGCCATTTCGGCTGCGGTGGGGTAAATCCCTGCAAGGAAACCTGCATTTGGGCTTGGCAAGCTATCCTGGCATTTGAATGCACCATTTCCGAAAAACCACACTTTTCCTTTCGATAAAAATTCACCGTAGGAAGTTTCATCCACAATGTCGGCTGCAACAGGGCGAACAACCTCTAATTGGGCATCATAGATTTCCGCATACACCTCCATCCGGCGGGCATCAATCATCGGGCAAAGCAAATCGCCGGTACCAACCAAACCTTTGGACAAAACGGTCGTAGCCATCACTTTCAAGGTATCTACAGCAATCAGCGGAATGCCTAAGCCATAGCAAAGGCCTTTGGCCTCGGAAACCCCGATCCTCAATCCGGTGTAGGAACCAGGCCCCGAACTTACCGCAACTGCATCGAGCCGGATTCCTTTTCCTTTCAGAAAATCCAATGCCTCTTGAACAAATACACCCAGCAAGGAAGCATGAGAAGGTCCCTCGGTGTTCACCTGTTCGTAAATCACTTTGTCATCTTCCGACACGGCAACCGAGCAGACGCTTGTTGCAGTTTCAATAGACAATATATACATCATTAAAAAATATTAATCGGTACCTTATATGGACAAATTGCCACCTCCTACAAGAGAACAATTAAGCGGCCTTAACGTTCAATGAATTTGCACAATGTGCCTCCCAGCGTAAGGAAATGACCAACAAATTTACACGAATAATATTTAATTGCCTATTTTTTGCCCTTTCATCTGCAAATTAATGTACTTTTGCAGGAAAATTATATAAACATGATACTATCGATGACCGGATTCGGGAAGGCTTCTACCGAATTGAACAACAAGAAGATTACCGCAGAAATAAAATCGCTCAATAGCAAGCAATTGGATCTTTTTGCCCGTATTTCCAACAACTACCGTGAAAAAGAGATGGAAATCCGCAATTTGTTGTCACGCACGCTCGAAAGAGGCAAGGTCGATATTGCCGTTTATTCGGAAAACATAGGCAAAGAGTCGTCATCGCAGATCAACCAGGGGGTTATCGAATCGTATTTTCATCAGATCAAGGAATCGGCCGCTCAATTGCATGTGGAGGAACCAAAAGACTGGTTTCAAGTATTGTTGCGGATGCCAGAAGTCTTGAAGTTTGAGACGCAGGAAATCTCGCAAGAAGAATGGGATGCCGTGATCTCCACCGTGGAAAAGGCTCTGGTACAATTGGTGGCGTTTCGCCAGCAGGAAGGCGCCATGCTCGAAAAACTATTCCGGTCGAAAATCGAAAACATCAGCCAACTGCTTAAAGACGTCGAGCTTTACGAAGCAGAACGCATCGAAAAGGTGAGGACACGCATCACCGAAGCCCTGCAAAAAGTGAGCGAAATTGATTACGACAAAAACCGTCTCGAACAAGAGATGATCTACCACATCGAAAAATTGGACGTAAACGAGGAAAAAAACCGTCTGGCAAACCACCTGAAATACTTTGTGGAAACCATCCAAAACGGAAAAGGGCAAGGCAAAAAATTAGGGTTCATCCTGCAGGAAATGGGACGCGAGATCAACACCCTCGGCTCGAAATCCAACCACGCCGAAATGCAAAAGATCGTGGTGCAAATGAAGGACGAACTGGAACAAATGAAAGAACAAATATTGAATGTGATGTAAATTGTCCAATTCTCAAATTGGCACATTGGCACATTATCATATTGGCACATTAACGTATGGGTAAATTAGTTATCTTTTCGGCGCCTTCAGGATCAGGCAAGTCCACCATCGTGAACTACTTGCTCACAAAGCCGGAACTTCATCTCCATTTCTCCATCTCCGCCACCAGCCGGCTTCCGCGGGGCGAAGAGCAGCACGGACGCGAATATTATTTTCTGACACCCGATGAATTCCGCCAACGGATCGCCGACGATGAATTCGTAGAATATGAGGAAGTGTATGCCGACAAATACTACGGCACCCTTCGCAGCGAAATTCAACGCATTTTCGACAACGGAGGTCATGTGATCTTCGATGTAGATGTGGTGGGAGGATGTCACCTGAAAGAAATATTCGGAGGCGAAGCACTCTCGGTTTTCATTATGCCACCTTCCATCGAGGAACTGCGTTCGCGCCTTGTAAAGCGGGGTACTGATGCCCCCGAGGTGATCGATGTGCGGGTGCAAAAAGCAAAGCTGGAAATGGAATATGCTTCCAAATTTGACGTGAGTATCCTCAACGACAACTTGGACACCGCGAAAGAAAATGTGTATCAAGCCGTAAAGAAATTTCTTGACACATGAACATCGGGATTCTTTCAGGCTCCTTCAACCCTATCCATCAGGGACACCTGATGATAGCCAATTTCATTGCGGAATTCAGCCCGCTGGATGAAATCTGGTTTGTGGTGAGTCCGCAAAATCCGCTAAAATCACCTACATCGCTTGCCGACCAAAGCCTCCGCCTGCAAATGGTGAAATTGGCATTGGAAGGATACGAGAAACTGAATGCAAGCGACTTCGAGTTCCACCAACCCATACCTTCTTACACCATCGACACGCTGAAAGCTTTGGAAATGGCTTATCCGGAACATCGGTTTTCGCTCGTGATCGGGGCCGACAACTGGGCCGTTTTCGAGAAATGGCGCCACTACGAACAAATCATTCAAAACTATCATATCTACATCTACAATCGGCTCGGCTACCCAGTCAGCATACCGGAATCGTTCCGGTCACAAGTGGAAACGCTCGATTCGCCCGTTGTGGAAATCTCGTCCACCTTTGTCCGCCAAAGCATCAAGGACGGAAAAAACATCCAGGCTTTTCTTCCCGAAAAAGTATGGAAATACATAAAAGAAAATCAGCTGTACTGATTGATTGGCAATCGCCTCACCCAATTTCTTCACTGCCTCTTAGCCGCAAATGCTTGTGCCACTGGATTTTTTTTCGTTGCTTTGCGATACACCTGTCAGGTGTGACAACACAAAGAAAAGAATTGGCTTCCAATCACTTTTGAAAAGAACAGGTAGCGAGTGAAAGAAAAAATCAACCTAAAAATGGAACAACATAAGGCCAACGCAAAAGACCTTGCAAAACTTTTTCTAAAATTGGGGATCTTGGGTTTTGGAGGACCCGCCGCACACATCGCCATGATGCAGGAAGAGGTTGTGCGAAAAAGAAAATGGCTGAGCGAGCAGCATTTCTTGGACTTGATGGGTGCAACAAACTTGATTCCAGGGCCTAACAGCACGGAAATGGCCATCCACATCGGACACGAAAAAGGAGGGTGGAAAGGCTTGCTGGTTGCCGGACTTTGCTTCATTTTTCCGGCAGTGCTCATTACATTTGGGTTTGCTTGGCTTTACAAACAATACGGCCAGCTACCCGAAGTGCAGCCCTTTGTTTACGGAATCAAGCCCGCCATCATCGCCATTATACTGGGGGCCATTTTCCCCTTGGCAAAGAAGTCGCTAAAATCCGCAGAGCTGATAGCGATCGGCATACTCGTATTGGTTGGCTCGCTGTGCCACATCAACGAAATTTATTTGATGTTTGGTGCCGGTTTCTTCGCCATGTTCATCACCTACGTGCGAAAATCAGGAAATGGGGATGCGAAAAGTATCGTTCCCGCAATTTTCATGCAAGCGTCCGGCTCAACCCTGCTGGCTGCAAGCAATGTCAATCTGTTTTGGATTTTCCTAAAAATTGGGGCGATCATTTATGGAAGCGGTTATGTGTTGTTTGCTTTTCTCGACTCCGAATTAGTATCGACTGGACTTTTGACCAGATCTCAACTGATAGACGCGATTGCTGTGGGGCAGTTCACGCCAGGTCCCGTTTTCTCCTCGGTGACTTTTATCGGCTATCAGATCAACGGTTTGGCAGGAGCAATTGTTTCGACGGTCGCCATCTTCTTGCCCTCCTTTGTTTTTGTTGCGTTGCTCAATCCCTTAGTGAAGAAGATGCGCGGATCGAAGCTGTTTTCCGCCTTTCTGGATGCCGTGAACGTGGCATCGGTGGCCATTATCGTGGCAGTCTGTTTTCAAATGGGCAGAGATAGCGTTACTGATTGGCGGACAATTTTGATTGCCATCGCAAGCATTTCGATCGCTTTCGGATTCAAGGGGGTAAACAGTGCGTTCATTGTGGTAGGTGGCTCCCTAACAGGCTACTTGCTCACACTCGTTTGAGGAAAGAAAAGCAAGGCGCACACGCCCGCTTTTCCTTATAGAAATTAGATCTTAATCTTCCAGATAGCCAAATTTCCCAGCTTCAAAATCTTGGAATGCCTGACGAATTTCCGCTTGCGTATTCATCACAAAAGGGCCGTAAGCTGCAATAGGTTCACGGATGGGATCGCCACTCAATACCAACACAATGGAATCCTCCTTTGCTTCGATAGAGAAATCTTCCCCTTCATTTTTAAATTTCACAAAATAGTTGGTCGGCACATGCTCATTCCCGTTCACAACCACGCTGCCTTCAACCACCAAAATGGCCGTGTTGAATCGAGACGGGAAGCTGAAATCAGCCTTCCCTCCTTTCTGGAGGCGGGCGTTCATCAACTGGACGTTTGAGAATGTGAGAGCAGGTCCTTTTGTGCCTTTGTATTCTCCAGCAATTATCTCGACGGAACTCACTGAATCCTCCAATACAACACGCCCCATGTTCTCACGAAGAATCGCCTGATACCTTGGAAGAGACATTTTGGCCTCCTTCGGAAGATTGACCCAAAGCTGCACCATCTGGAAATCACCGCCAGTCTTGGCCCATTCTTTTTCATAATATTCTTTGTGCAATATGCCGGACGAAGCGGTCATCCACTGCACGTCGCCTTGGCCGATAATTCCACCGCCGCCATGGCTGTCGTGGTGCTGCACTTTTCCCTGATATGCGATGGTCACGGTTTCGAATCCACGGTGCGGATGCACACCCACGCCTCCGGGATTTTCCGCTCCCGCCACTTTCATCTTGGCGTTGTAATCCATCAGGATAATCGGATCCATCCGCTGCATGTCTAATCCCCGGACACCGGGAATAAAGTTATGCACCTTGAATCCGTCCCCCACCCAATGTGACGCTGGCGGAGCTATGACCGCTTCTATCTCTTTTTTGCTCATTGTAATATCATTATCGATAAATAATGATGAAAGAACGCACAGAGAAGGCGTATTGTTCAATAGGCAAGGAAACCGTTTTAACATCCGATTAGCCGGTTATTGGTCCTTCATCCCATACACTTCACGGAGAATTCGCCTTGTCTTCTTGGAAAGCTTTTTCCGACCTCCGCCGCTTATATTGAGGGTGAATCCCATTTGAGAAACCCCTGTCACAAAATGGTTTCCATTGTAAACCGTGGTAAAATGGTAGTAGTAAGCCATCTTCAAAGATTTCTTATCAAATTTAAGCGAGAGCGTGTCAGCCGTTTTCAGGCGCTTATTCTCCGGAAGAATATCTTTGAACGAAAGCTTGTTGCGCGGGTCATCCAAATGGTATTTTTGCTCCAACTTTATTGCAGGAGCAATCTGCCTGGGTGTGGAGTTTCGCAAAGAATCGGCCGTTGGTTTCCGGTTGTCGTTGTCTGTTTTGATGGATCTTAGCAAGTCTTTTTTCAGTTCCGATTCCATAGATTGCGCCCATGCAGCCAGCGAGAACAAAAGCAAGAAAACTGTAGCTAATACGTACTTGAAGATTGATTGAATCATAAGCAAGTTTGCATAATGCCGAAAAAAAAATCGAAGGTGTAAATCTACAGCCTACAACTAGTTTCCACTCCCCAATTTATTTCTGAAAAACTTATTTATTCAAGAAACAGAAGTGAATTTTCAAAAATAATCATTTTATTGGAATAAATTTAATTTTCCCGGAATTCTTTGATTATGCACAAAAACAAGTGTTAGGATGATAGCTGTTAGCGATCTGTCAATTACTCTTTTTCTTTCAGCTTATTTTCTATTCGCCTATCGGGAATTAACCAAAGCACAGCCATTGCCAGAATCAGGAACAGTGATATTTCCGTTGCAAAGAAGGCAAAAACCACTGCCAGAGCATAAGCGATCACCGATATCATTCCTTTGAGATCCTTGCCTATCGCCGTTGACAAAACGGATTCCTTACCATGAACGGCCACAATTGTTCTTGAAAGAATGAAATAGGCAATGGCAGACATCAAAAGCATAAAGGAGTATGCCGCAACAGGCAACTCGGTGAAATGACACTCGCCCGCCCAAGCTGTAACAAAAGGCACCAGCGACAGCCAGAAAAGCAAATGCGTGTTTGCCCAAAGGATCCCCCCCGTTATGTGCTTAACCGTATGTAGCAAATGATGGTGGTTGTTCCAATAGATGGCGATGTAAATAAAGCTGGTGATATAGCTGACGAATTTTGGCAACAGCAGTTGAAGAGAATGCCAATCATCGCCTTCGGGAATTTTTAATTCCAGCACCATGATAGTTATGATTATGGCTAAAACGCCATCACTGAAAGCTTCCAAACGACTTTTGTTCATGGGTGTCAATTGTTTTTGTAATAACACATAAAGACCGTCGTTAGTTTGCGAAAAAAGGATTGTCGCGTTTTTAACGCAAAGCCCCTAAGCCTTTATGCAAGCGATGAAGATGACATGTTTAGAGAACAAATACACCTCGACATACAATTTGACATACAACAATATAGCCCTTTATGCGCTTGTCGCATAAAGGGCTATATTGTAACACTCAGAGAAACAACTCTTGCTTCTTTCCTTAAAAATTGAAGGAAACGTTTCCCACCACATTGAATGGCTTTTGCGGGGCCAAGCGGGCTGACCAGTATTTTTCGTTGGTCACGTTGTTCGCTTTGAGTGCCAGGCGGAAACCTTTACATTGGTAGAATACTGTTGAGTTCAACACCAAATAGCTGGGAATAATCACTTCCGCCGTATTCGTTTTAGTCTGATAGGACTTGCTACCGTAGTTGCCACCAAAGCCAATGCCCAAACCGGACAAAGCGCCTCTCCCTATCTTATAGCTTGTCCAAAAGTTTGCTTGGTGGGCCGATCCCGATTCGGCAGGACGAAGCCCGTTCAACGTTTCGTCTATTTGCTTGTAGCGGCTCTGGTTGTAGGCATAACCGGCAAACAATTGCCATCCGCTCAACGGCTGTGCTGCCAAATCCACTTCCACCCCTTTGCTTTCCTGCGTCCCGTTTTGGATGGAATAGTCGGCATTGCTCGGGTCAGTCCGCACAATATCTTTCACTTGAATGTTGTAGTAGCTAACCGTCCCCGCCAGCTTGTGTTCAAACAGGTCTATTTTCATACCTCCTTCGAATTGGTTTGCCTGCTCGGGCTTAAATGTGTTCCCATTGACATCCGAACCCGTTTGGTTGGTGAACCCGTTCAGGTAGTTTCCAAACAGTGACAAGCGTTCGGACAGCAATTGATACACCACGCCCAGTTTGGGAGACAAAGCCGTTTGCCCATACTTCCCGGTGGTAACGCCCGTGGAAACGGTGTATGTGCCTGCGTTCTCAAACCGATCCAAACGCAAGCTCAGCATCACCAGCAGATTGGCTGTGATGTTGCTCACATTCGAGATATAGGCTCCATAGGTGTTTTCACACCCAGTGGTATTGACAACCGCCGCCGTTTGCGCAGCAGAATCCACATAATATTTGCTGAAAGTGCGGTAATATGTTGTCAACGGTTGGGTGAAATTGACCGTTGCCGTGTTCACGTTGACCGTGTTACGCCGTGCCTTGTAGTTGTAGTAGTTAAACCCCACCAACAAGCGGTTGCGAAGATTCCCCAGTTTGAAGTCACCCGTGAAATTTTGTTGGAGGTCAGTCGTATAATATTCATATTTTCCCACAGTCACTTGCGCCCGCAAGGTGGTGGCCGACCTGCCGCTCAGCTGCGATGTGTACCCATCGAAAGAAGAAGAGGTGCGGCTAATGGTGGTTTGGGAATTCCACTGCTCCGAAATGTGATAATTGGCTTGGACAATTACATTCGTTGCCTGCGAGTTGTAGGGCATGTTGTTGCTTGCAAACGAACGGGTGTAAGGGAGGCCCATGTCGGCTATGTCTTGGCTCACGATGCCTTTGGTGTAGGGCGTGAAACGGACGGGCGAAGTCCCTTTGTTGATGCCATGCTCCAAATCGAAGGAAACAGCCAGCTTGCTGTTCACCTGATACGACAGGGAAGGAGTGAAAGCACAACTTTTGGTGAAGCCCGCATCCTGAAAGCTGTTTTCCGAGTGTCCGGCTGCATTCATGCGGAACAGAAGCGTCTTGCTGCGGTTGACGGGTGCATTCACATCCAAGGTCAAGCGGTTCAGCTCCCAAGACCCCATCGAATAAGAGGCTTCCCCGCCAAATTCCTTATACGGCTTTTTCGTCACCCGGTTGATTAATCCCCCGTAGGAAACTTCGCTGGCTCCAAAAAGGGTGGACGAAGGCCCTTTGATGGCCTCGATGCGTTCGATGTTCACCGGATCGATGGAAGTCTGGATGAAGGCGGCCAAACCGTTTCTGAATTTGGGCTGCACATTGAACCCTCTGGATAGAATCACCAGCCGGTTTTGATTGAAAGCGATCGGCACACCGGCACCAGGAATGTTGCTGAATGCTTGGCCAAGGTCTGTGACCACTTGCTGCTCCAACAACTGCTGAGGCACCACGTTGAACACCTGTGGATTTTCCAGATTGGAAACTGGCAGACGTGCGGCAGTGGTGCTCTCCCGCCGGATCATCCGTTCACGATCTCCCAACACTACGACTTCCCCTATCGAATGGGAAATCGGATACACATCGCAATTAAACACGGTTTCCCCTTGGGGTTTCACGGCCACCGGGAACTGTTTTTCAGGAAAACGTGCCGCCTTGACGGCGAGCGTGTAATGGCCGGGGGCGACTGACGGAAAAGCATAATTTCCATTTATATCCGTGGAGGTACGTTCTCCCAACTCTACAATTTCAACACCTACGCGCCCCACCCCGTCCGGTCCACCATTCGTGATTTTCCCACGGATAGAGCCCGTCGTCTGGGCATACACGCTGCTTGAGGCAATGACACAAAGGAAAAAGAGAAGGAGATGAAACGGCTTTTTTACTATTTTTTTATTGG
>MKRS01000205.1 GCA_001897035.1 Bacteroidales bacterium 45-6 | reverse complement strand
GCTCTCGTATTCAAACTGTGGTATCCTTGCTTCATTGGACATGGAGGCCTTGTTCGATGAAGAATAATTTCCTCTATAGCCATTCCAGGAACTGCTTACGCTATGCAGCCTTAGCGTGTCAATTTCGTAGTTGAGCCGAAGGCTTCCATAACTGCTGTTTCCGTTGCTTTTGCTGCTGCCCAAACTGTTCATGTATTTGTTGTTGGGGTTGTTATATGCCTCTCGGAAGGAGCTGGATGATCCTGCAGGGCTCTTGCTGTAATTCTTACTAATCGAAGCATTGACTCCCAGTTTGCCATACTTGAGTTGCGTGCTGATCCCCGTGTTTAAGCCTCCATAGTTATCTATACCCCCGTTGAGGCTGATGACATAACCTCCAAGCTTCGAGTTCTTTTGGGTCACAATATTTATGACGCCGTCCAATCCGTCTGATTCATATTTTGCCCCCGGATCCGTTATCACTTGTATTTCCTTGATGGTGTTGGCCTGGGTGGCTTTCATCATGTTCTTGAGGTCGTCCCCGGTCATGGAGGTTTCCTTCCCGTCCATGAGTATTTTGAATTTGGTATTGCCCTTGAGCTTGATGTTTTCGTCGTTGTCCACCGAAAGCATGGGGACTTTCTTCACCATTTCGATTAAAGTGCTTGTCTTGGAGTCGGGGTCGTTCTCCAGATTGTATGAAAAACGATCTATCTCTGTTTTGATGAGAGGTTTCGCAGCCACGATCTCCACTTCTGCCAACTGGTTCGTTTTTTCGGTCAGTAGTATTTTTCCAAAATTCTTTTCTGCGTTGTCCGTAAGCTCTACATTCAGTTTTTTTGTAGATTTTCCTGCTGATTCAAAGGATAGAATATACTTTTGCGGATAGGGTAGTTGGAATTTGAATTTCCCGTTTTCATCGCTGGCGAAGGTTTTGTAGAAAACAGATGGCATGCTTTCTTTCACGACATTGATTGTGGAGTATGCTAAAGTGGAGTTGGTCGCAGAATCTGCGATGGCACCTGTTATTGTAGCAGAATTGCCTACATCGTTTTTGATTTGCGAATGGCAAAGGTTTGCTATCACTGTCAGCAAAAGGAAAATGAGGTTGCTTCGTTTTATTGGCATATTGTATTTCACGGTTTAAGATTTACATTACGGCTTGATTTTATGATCTGAATTAAGTGAATATTTTGCACTGATCTCTTGTTTTTAAATTAATAAATAGAATTTTGTGTTTTGTTAATCCTCAAGGGGGTGATTTTAAGAAAAAGCGATAGCGAAGCTTTCCTTGTAATCCAACGGGTTGGTTGACTGGGTTTTTTATTGCTTGGGGAGCATCCGCAGTGGGAGCGGCAGAGTATCTCAGAAAAGGATGGCGTCCCTTCTTTCCATTTGGACTAAAAAATATTATCTTTGCGTCCGATTTAATTTGCTATCACCAAAAAAGATAAATAGTCTTGCTCCGTTTTCATGAAAGCGGCAGCTTTTGGACGGTATCTGGGAATCTATAAATATAACAAGACAAGATATATTAGCTGATATGTTCGAGAATTTAAGTGAGAGATTAGAGAAATCCTTTAAACTATTGAAGGGGGAAGGCCGCATCACCGAGATCAATGTGGCTGAAACGCTTAAAGATGTGCGTCGTGCATTGTTGGATGCCGATGTGAACTTTAAGACGGCAAAACAGTTTACGGAAACTGTCAAGGAAAAAGCGATGGGTCAGGACGTGCTGACTTCCATCAAGCCCGGACAATTGATGGTGAAAATTGTTCACGACGAATTGGCTGCCTTGATGGGGGGCGCATCGGTGGATGTCAATCTAAAGGCGCCGTTCACGGTTATCCTGATGGCCGGTTTGCAGGGTTCAGGTAAGACCACTTTCTCCGGAAAATTAGCTCGTTTGCTTAAAACGAAGCGGAGCAAAAACCCGTTGCTGATTGCTGCCGACGTATATCGTCCTGCTGCAATAGAACAGCTGAAAGTGCTCGGTGGACAAATAGAAGTACCTGTATATTCTGAAATTGAAAATAAAAACCCGGT
>MKRS01000204.1 GCA_001897035.1 Bacteroidales bacterium 45-6 | reverse complement strand
CTAATTGCCCAATGACGGGAAGCAGTCTTAGCCTTTACCCTTTCTTCTGCAATGTTTAATTTACTCTATACTTGTCTGTTTGCAAACATAGGATGACGGATGATAATTAAAAATTCAAAAGTAAAAAGCCAAAAGTGACCCCCCCCACCCAGTCCTGGCGAGGGAGTATCTGCGGATGCAGATATGTACAAAGCAATCCAGTCCAATTGCCGGGCTGGTAACTCATTCGCGCATACAACACACCCTACACCCCTCTGAAGAGGGGAAGTGTAAATACATATCCGGTGTTTGGATCAGATTGCTTCGTGCCTCGCAATGACATTGTTAAGTAAAAAGTGAAAAGTGAAAAGCAAAAAGTGGTGTACACTTATTTCGTGAGATTGCTTCGTGCCTCGCAAGGACCGTTTGGGAAATCCTAAATATTAATATCTAAATCCTAAAAACTATGAACAGATCACCACCAATTCTCAATTCCTAAAAACTAATTCCACCCTACGGCTCGCGGAAATCTACCAGGTAGCTATAGAGGTACAGCATCAGGAAATAACACACTACACTCACCAACGCAATGATGATGGAAGCCTTCTTCCTGCGGGTAAACCAGGTATATGCCATAGATGCCAGTATCGCTATAAACACCACCATCCATATAATGGAATAAGTACGTGCCTGTTCTTTGTGCATGAATATAAAATAGTCGGAATAGCCCTGTTTGGATATGTCACGTATAGAGTCGTAAGTACCCAATACGCAAACAAGCGATGATATAGCACACACCGGTACAGCCACAAAGAAGAGCACATCTATAAAGCGTATCCGTTTCATTGGTTGGCAAATTAAAAATTCAAAAGTCAAAACACAAAAGTATTTTAAACCCTCAATCATTATCGCATTGTCGCATTATCCAATTACCGCATTGCACAAACCCTCAATCATTATCGCATTGCCGTATTATCCTATTATCGCATTGTATTAAACCCTCAAAAAAAACCATGACTTATCGTTACACCCTGGAGCCCTACAAAGGGCCATCGAGCAGGCATACCTGTCCTGCGTGCGGCACACCCCGCAATTTTGTACGCTATATAGATACGTACACCAACGCCTACCTTGCCGATGATATTGGCCGCTGCAACAGGGAGACGTCCTGCGGTTATCATCAAAAGCCTTCATCGCTACGCAGCATTGCAGACTATGCCGCACCCCGCGTCATCCGATCAAAACCTAAAGTGTTGCAAGCTGTAACGCAGCAGCCGTCAGAGATGCCACTGAGTGCCTTCTACGAATCGCTCAATGCCTATGGTAATAATAACCTGGTGCGCTATCTTAATAGTGTTCTCGGCACACAGCGTGCAAATGACGTGGTGCGGCAATATTGTATAGGCACCAATCACCATTGGGATTGTGGCACTGTGTTCTGGAGGTTTGATACCTGCGGTCGCTTACTCAGTGGTAAGGTAATGCTCTATTACCCGCATACGGGCAAGCGTGTCAAAGAGCCCTACAACCACGTTACCTGGATGCATAAGCTGCTGGGGATAGATAACTACAGGCTGCAACATTGCTTCTTTGGTGAGCACCTGTTAAACAAAAATTCAAGATCGCCCATAGCCATTGTAGAAAGCGAAAAGACGGCACTTATAGCCGGTGCATTGATGCCTCAATACCTGTGGATGGCTACAGGCGGGCTCAGCAATCTTAGCCCCGATGGTTGTAAGCTATTTAGCAACAGGGAGGTGGTGCTGTATCCTGATCTTGGTGCGTATGATACATGGGCAGAACGTGCGCGCTACATCCCCAACTGCACAGTGAGCAAGGTGCTGGAAGAGAACGCCACCAACGCAGAACGCCGCATGGGGCTAGATATAGCGGATTATATGTTGTTAAGTCAAAAGTCAAAAGCCAAAAGTTGGGTAGGTAAAAAAACAGCGTCATCCTATGTTTGCAAACAGACAAGTATAGAGTAAATTAAACATTGCAGAAGAAAGGGTAAAGGCTAAGACTGCTTCCCGTCATTGGGCAATTAGC
>MKRS01000203.1 GCA_001897035.1 Bacteroidales bacterium 45-6 | reverse complement strand
TAAGCTTCTTGTACAATTGAATCAGGAATTCAGCCCTGTAAGATGTCTTGAAATAATATTTAGCAATGTTCATTTCGGGATATTAAAAATTCAACACATTCCTTGAAATTGCCATTACTTTGCTTAATAAGCACAGCTTTTGTTTTAGACAGTTCATCTCTTATTTTATCAAGTCTGCCAGGTGATTTTGAAAGTTCAGTTACAAGTGTTTCGATTGCTGCAGAATTTTTTAACGGAATGTAAAACGAATTAACACCATCCTTCAAAATATCAGTAATAGCAGGCAATGGCGTTAATATAATTGGTGTACAAGTTAAAATTGATTCAATCCATGTTTTTGCGAACCCTTCCGTATAAGTAGGAAAAACAATAACATCAGCATTCATCATTAACGTTCCTATTTCCAGATTCGAAAAACTTCCTAAAAGATGAATTTTAGAACTTACTTTTTCAAGGTCAATAATTCTTTTAATATTAAGTTGCTCTACACCGTCACCGGCAATATAGAATGTACAATTGTCATTTCTTTTTGAAACGGAAATTGCTGCTTCCAGAAACTCATAAATCCCTTTTTCTTTTATCAACCTGCCAGTAAACAATACTTTGAATGAACCTCCATTGAATACTGGAATTTCTCTGAACGTAAAAAAGCGTTCCGGATATTTTGGTTGACGTATTCTTATTGTCGTTTCAGATCCAATACCACTTGCCAACAGCTCGTTCTTATAGTATTTTCCAGGCACAATAAACTTGTTTAGTTTAAATAACTTGAATAATCTTATATACTTCTTACTGACATGATCAAGACGTGATAAATTAGGGATCACTTCTATTTTTAGCATCTTAGTAAAAAATAAAAACAAATCAAATCCGTGAGCATCAGCAGGGATAAAATGAGTAACTCGATTTTTTCTGAGTTTTTTAAATAGTTTTAACTTATAGTATATATTATTAAATAGTTTTCTTAAGATTCTATTTTTAATGTTTGGTATTATGATCAGATCTAAATTTCCTCTTCTGGAACTTTTACTTTCAAATCCATATTGAGAAATAACTAAACATCTGTTTTTTTTACTATATTCAGATATATCCCAGGTCAGCTCAACACAATTGTCTTTCCATTCATTCTGCAGCAAAGAATATTCCCTTATTATATCGCCGTGCTTGGTAAAACAAGTAATCATTATATCAGACTATATCTTTTCGTTCTTCAAAGTGTTGATTAGCCCAAACACATATTCGCTATGCCCCTCATTTTGTGCATTCCTATCTTTTTTTGAACTTATTCTGTATATTATTGATGAAATAAAAAAATGTGGCATTTTTACTTATATAATTGATAGAGAAAAAGATCACACCAAAGGTTATGAAATAAATGCCCAAATTCAAAAAGTTATTACTTCCTCCCCAATAATATATGCTTAAATATGAAGTTGCTGCGGCTAGCAAGGGAGAGTATACTTGTTTGAAAAATAACAAAAACTGAGTTGAAGGATAAAAAGACACATATTTGCCACAAATAAAAACATCAAGAATTGCAGATAAAATCCGGGCTACGATGAGACCAATCAAAATAATCTGCAAAGAATATCTGTATGTAATGAGCAAAGCAATAAATAGCAAACCATTTCTGATAAAAGTTAAGTTGCGATAAACATTTGTTTTATTTTCTATTTTAGTGATGTTTGCATTAACCGTAACTAATGGAGTTAGAATAAAGGATATAATGGTTAATTGTAACAATGGTGCAGTAGCCATCCATTTTGTACCAAACAGCAACTTTATAATAGAATAGGCAGACCCTATAGTAAAGAAACTAATTGATAAATGAATAAACAAAAACTTATCCAAAAGCTGATTGTATTTTTTACGCCTTTCATTACTGTCGTTTTCCTTCGCTAACAAGCTATAAGAAGTAGTCAAAACAATACTGTTCACACTTTGAAAGCTGATTTGGTTAACTCTTTCTGCCTGATAAAAATATCCAAGTGATAAAGGATTATGAAACTTACCAATAAATACAGAATA
>MKRS01000202.1 GCA_001897035.1 Bacteroidales bacterium 45-6 | reverse complement strand
CGATTTGGGACGTGGGGCTTGCTACACCGGAGATTAGCCGGCCTTCATTGGGAAGCTCAATCTGCTCGAAGTCGGTGTAAATTCCCGACCAAAAAGACGTTCCCCAAGCTTTGTTCAAGGCCTCAATGGTGCCGTATTTCTTCTTCAACCAATTCCGGAAACTTATTTGGGCCGGAGTACCGTAATCCAACGCTCCGTAGTGGGAAGGTTCGTTGTCTATCTGCCAACCCCAAATGCGGCTATCGTTACCGTAATGTTTTGCCATAGCCTCCACTACCTTGCGTGTCAATTCCTGGTATTTTGGACTCGACCAGGAATAGTGTTCCCGTGTGCCGTGCATGGCCGTTTGACCGCTTGGCAACACCACCAAGACTTCCGGATATTTTTTTGTCAGCCACACGGGCGGAGTGGCAGAAGGTGTACACATAATCACTTTTAGCCCATGCTTGGAGGCGAGTTCTACCGCTTTGTCGAGCCATTTGAAGTCGTAAACACCTTCCGAAGGTTCGATTTGCGCCCAGGCAAATTCGGCGAAATGGGTAAATTCAAAACCCATTTTAGCCATATTGGCAAAGTCCCGGTCCCATTGTTCAGGATTCCATGCTTCAGGATAGTAGTAAACGCCTGTTTCAATCAGCTTTTCGGGCTTAAAAAATTGCTTTTGGGCGAAAGCCTGCGAGCTATAGGCAATCAGTAGAAATAAGAGGAATCGTTTCATTTATACAGGGTTTTGAAGATTTGGATAATAAATTGCTTCTTCATTTTGAAGGTTAAAAGCAAAGATATTAAAAATCTTATCCTTAGATGTTGATATATCTGTCAAATCCTTCTGCATATTTTGCAGGAAGGAATTCAATTACATCGTATTTGGCAATTTGATGGATGAAAAAAGGATCTTGAACCAAAATTTCTTGGGCTTTTTCTTTTGATTCGGCGCGGCAAAGGATAACTCCGCCAATCCGCGGCTCTTGCCTTCCGGAAGCGATAAAATGGCCAGCTTGGTAATTTGTGTCCAAGTAGATACGGTGTTCCTGGAGATGTTTTTCCACTTCTTCTAGCGGCTTTTGGTATGTAAGAATAAAAATAAACATGGGTTCAATTTTTAAAATTATTCGGAATAAGGCTGACAGCCATAAAAAACATAGAGCTTCCATTTACAATTATCTGGAAGCTCTAAGTACTGATCTATTTTTTCAAGGGAAGGATTTCGATCCAGTAATCGTCAGGGTCGTTGATGAAGTAGAGTCCCATGCTGTGGTTTTCGTAACACACACAGTCTAATTCCTTGTGGCATTTGCGCACTTCGTCGTAGTCGCCATCTACACGGAAGCAAAGGTGACTTTCATTTTCGCCCAACTCATAAGGCTTATCGGCATGGTCGCGTAGCCAAGTCAGTTCGAGCAGGAATCCCGTAGTGGAATCGGTGAGATACACTAAGATGAATGAACCATCGGCAGCTTCCTTTCGGCGTGCTTCGGTGAGGCCCAATGCCTTTTGATAAAAGGCGATACTTTTCTCTAAGTCGGTGACATTGATGTTGAAATGGTCAAATCTTGCTTTAATTTCCATACTATTCGTTATTAATGTTTTGAGATTTCTCTTTGCGTCTCTGCGTGTGATTTTATTTTTTCACGCCAAGATTAATAATCCTTTCCTTGCGTGAGGTCGTATTTTTGTTTAATTGGCCACATTCTTTAATTCATCCGGCGCATCGCTCGTGTGGGTATTGATTCGTTCGCCTGCTTTCCGGGTCAAGTCTTCAATCAACGAAAGTTTCAATGTGCTTTCGGGATGGAAGAGGTTTGAATTCATGTAATTCAAGATGGAATAATAGAGTTGGCGTGCCACAGGTCGGCTTTCTAATTTATTTTTCAAATCGAAACTGCAAACGACAATTTTTCCCTTACCCACATTGGCTTCGAATAGGCTTGCCAACTTGCGGTTGACAAACCATGTGTCGATGGGTTGCACAATCGGCTGAAATTCGACCGGGAAGTCGGTTATTTCCATCACTTGCCCTCTGTTCACCAACTCCCA
>MKRS01000201.1 GCA_001897035.1 Bacteroidales bacterium 45-6 | reverse complement strand
CCGGTTCGTCTCTGGCTCTCCCTCCACGATACCACTCCGAGTGTGGTGGCGGAAAGACGTGCGGTCTATTGCCACAACCCTTTTCCTTTCTATAAATGGAAAATGAGGGAATGGCTCTTCACTCCCAAGATTGTGATGTTCGCCTTGTTTTCGAAATATATTTACCGGACAAATATCCACAAGAACCAACATGTTGTGGTTCAACAACAATGGTTCAAGGACGAATTTATACGATTGTTTGACTTGAAACCGTCGTCAATCGTTGTGGCTCCACCTTCCACATCGGAAGGAATCAAAAAGGCAGTCATGCAACGTGAAACCGGTGAAAAATATTCATTCATCTATGCTTCCTCACCCAACAGCCACAAGAACTTTGAGTGCGTATGCCGGGCAGCCGAGATGTTGCATGCGGAGTTAGGCGCATCCATGCCCGATATTTATATTACTATCAAGGGCAATGAGAATAAATATGCTGAATGGCTGTATAAGAACTGGGGAAAACGGATCCCCGGCTTGCATTTCGTCGGCTTTTTGGGCAAGCAGTCTCTCTACAAGTATTACAAAGAATGCGACTGCCTGATATTCCCCTCCAAGGTGGAAACCTGGGGATTGCCCATCTCTGAATTTGCCGCTTATGATAAACCCATGCTTTTGGCCGACCTTCCTTATGCGCACGAAACGGCAAGCGGAGCGCGGGAAGTGGCTTTTTTTGATCCGGAGAATTCCCGCGAGTTGGCGGATATGATCTGTAAATTATCCGCTGGGGATCGTTCATTTTTGAGATCTATAGATAAATTGGAAATATCTCATCCGATGGCAACGTCATGGGGTGGGTTGTTTAAGTTGTTGTTAGATTAAGAATGCAAATATTCACAATTTAATAAAGATACAAGTTCTATATTGCTTAATGGTAAACATGAATTGTATGAAAATCCTTCAGCTCGGAAAATTCTACCCTGTTCGTGGCGGCGTCGAAAAGGTGATGTACGACATCATGCAGGGTGTGTCCGACAGGGGCATTTGTTGCGACATGCTCTGCGCTGCCAACGAAGACCTGGAGTCGGGTGTGCGGCAGCTTAATCCTTGTGCACGCCTGCTATGTGTTCCTGTGTGGAAAAAACTTGCAGCAACGATGATATCCCCGGCCATGATCCGCAAACTTTTTCAAATCAAACATGAATACGACATCATCCATATCCATCATCCCGACCCAATGGCTTGCTTGGCCTTGTTTCTGTCGGGCTACAAAGGTAAGGTGGTGCTTCACTGGCATAGCGACATCTTGAAGCAGAAAGTCCTTCTTCGTCTTTACAAGCCTTTTCAAAGTTGGATGATCCGCCGGGCTGACCTCATATTGGGAACAACTCCTGTGTATGTGAGGGAATCTCCATTCTTGAAAAATGTGCAGCACAAGACCGATTTTGTCCCAATCGGGATTGAACCCGTTGTGACGATGTCCTCCTCGATGGATGTTATCCGGCAAAAACACGCGGGCCGCAAGATTGTTTTTTCCTTGGGCCGCTTGGTTGAGTACAAGGGCTACGAATACTTGATTCGGGCAGCGCAATATTTGAGTGACGAATATTTGATCCTGATCGGAGGAGTAGGCCCCTTGAGGGGGCAACTTGCCTCTCTCGTCGAAACATTAGACGTGGGGAAAAAGGTGGAATTGATTGGCTTTGTGAAGGATGAAGATCTTCCCGCCTACTATGGCGCCTGCCACTTGTTTTGCCTAAGTTCTATCTGGAAGACGGAGGCCTTTGCTATTGTACAGATTGAAGCCATGTCGTGCGGGAAGCCTGTCGTTTCGACCCATATTCCAGGTTCGGGAGTCAGTTGGGTGAATGCCCATGACGAGTCGGGGCTCGTTGTCCCTGCCGAAGATGAACGGGCTTTAGCCGATGCCATCACTTCGATGCTGCAAGACGGTGGGGAATATCATCGTCTTGCGGAAGGAGCTTTAAATCGTTACCGTACTCTGTTTACGGGGGAAAAGATGGTGGACAAATGTCTCGGTATCTATACGAAATTGTTGGGA
>MKRS01000200.1 GCA_001897035.1 Bacteroidales bacterium 45-6 | reverse complement strand
ACACCTCGAAATTGTTGATTTCCTTGAGTGAAAGCGAAGCGTCGTCTGAGGTGGTCATCAGGTCGCCCCGCAATTCGCCCCAAAAGACATACCCGTCGCCCGTTTTCTGAGCCTCTGCCAAGATGCCGGCAATGGCATAAAACAAATCGTTCGGATTCTTAATCTGGTTTTCATTCTCGAAAGCAATCTGGTCGGAACTTGTGTCTAAAAAATCCCGGCACGAGACGGCAGGCAATAACAGCATCGCCATCAATAGATTGTAGAGATATATTTTTATATTTTGTTTCATATACATGATGCAACTAAATGTTATTATCAAAGATTTAGGTTTATCCCGAAATAGAACGTGCGGGTCTGCGGCAACAATCCGGCATCGATGCCCTGATTCAGCACCGAGCTGCCGTATGACACTTCGGGATCGGGACCCAGGTATTTTGTCAGCGTGAAAAGGTTGTTCACCGAAGTCCACAAGGTGAATCCATGGAGATAGGACGACTGGAGCGGCACTTTATAAGACAAGGTCAGCGACTTGCATTTCAGGTACGACCCGTCTTCTATCCATCTGTCCGAAAAACGGGCATTGCCCATCGGGTCTCCGTAAGTGGCGCGCGGGATGCCGGTGGCCTGTCCTTCGGCCACCCACCGGTTTTGCATGGCGGTGGACTGGTTATAGACACTCTTTCCAGATTCCAGATTGGCCCTCAAGGCATTATAGACATCGTTGCCATAGACATAAGTGAACAAAGCTCCGAGCGAAAAATTGCGGTAGGACACATTCAAGGTAAAATTCCCATAGACATCCGGATTGGGGTCTCCAATCACCTGGCGGTCTTTCTGATTGATGAGCTTATCGCTTGCATCGGCATTCAGGAAGTGCATGTCACCCGCCTTGAAAGAGGTGAGTTTGCCCGTATTGTCCTGCACAGAAAGGCCTGCCGCTTCGGCTTCGGCACTCGTTTTGAACACGCCTTGGGTTTTGTAGCCATAAAACACTCCGGCAGGCCGCCCAACTTCTGTAAGTACCTGCGCTCCCCATACATTATTGATGTATTGCGGATCGTCGAGCGACAAAATCTTATTCTTGTAATGCCCGATCGAGAAACCGGCATCTACTTTCAGGTCGGTTTCGTTCAAAATCCGGACATTGGTGCGCAAGTTGAAACCGTTGTTTTGAAGCTCTCCGCCATTCGCCCAATAGTATTGTTGTCCGGCCACCTCGCTCAGGCTTTTTTGAATCAGCAGGTTCTTGGTGCGGTTTTTATACACTTCGGCATGAAGGCTCCAGCGATTATCCAACAAACTCATATCCAACGAAAAATGAGCCGAAGCCGTGGTTTCCCATTTCAATTTTTCGTTGCCAATATTCGCCAATGTGAGGCCACTGACCGCATCGCGGTACCTGATCGATTCGAAATAGGAACGTGATGCATAATTCGGCAGGTAATCGTTTCCCGCCAAACCATAACCCGCACTTAGCTTCATGTAATTGATGAAACGGACAGGCTTCATGAATTTTTCGGAAGAGACAAGCCATCCAGCCGTGACGGACGGGAACACAGCCCAAGGGATATTTCCCAAGGTGAAATCGCCCGATTTTGCGCCGAAGCGCGAGGAAGCGTCCATCGCCATGGCAAAATTGAGCAAATACCTGTTCCGGTAGCCATAATCGGCATTGAGGTACCAGGATTCGGATTTCCAATTGTCGTTGATCCCTTTTGAATGCCGAAGTGCCGCGGTGGTGTTCGAAAGCTGGGTCATATTGTCCGAACCGGTGTTGTAGCCCATAGCATAATTTGAATTATACGTATCAGAATAAGAACGGTAGCCCGCCACCAAGTGAAGAAGCTGATCGTATTTCGATAAAACTTTCCATTGTCCGTTGACATCAAAGACGATGCTGGTATGGTTGTCCGTCCGGTCTTTCACCACATTTTTGGCTATGGCATAAATTTCCCCCTGTGCATTGTACATCGGCTGGTCGGTGACTCCGTTGTCGGGAACAAACGACCCTTCGTACAATTTTTTCCAGGCATAGGAAAAC
>MKRS01000199.1 GCA_001897035.1 Bacteroidales bacterium 45-6 | reverse complement strand
CTGGTTTCACCAAAGGCATAGTTGGTACCCCTTCTTCCCTCGGTATTGTACCTGCCGCCGTAGGCGTAGCGAGAGCCACCGCCACCGTAGTAATAGGGCCGGTCGCACCACCCATAATTTCCTCCATAATACCAGGGACTGGACCATCCGTAATAGCCTCCATAGTAAGGCCATCCCCAGCTGTATCCGCCATAGTACCAAGGATCGTACCAGGAATTATACCATCCATAGTATCTTCCTGAATACCAAGGGGTATAACTTCCCCAACCCCAGCCAATGCCGAAGTCCCAATTCCGGTAGGCGTAGTAGTCGTTGTAGTTGTCGTTCAAGACATACACATTGATTTGATCGTCGCTGGCTACCGTAACACTGTTTTGAGGATTGTGGTATTTAACAATCCTATCCGTGTACTCATAGTCCTGATAATCCGATGAATCTGCGCTCAGCGTGTCTGCATATTCCGGATCGGGCGTTGTTGCACGACGGTTGTAGGCATCGACGTCCATGTTCGTGTTGACATTTCCAGTGGTTTTTATCACCATGTCGCCATTGTCCTTGATGACAACGACCTTGCTTTTCGACTTCTTGGTCGTTTCAGATGAAGTGCTTTTCTTGGATGTGTTGGTGTTGTTTCCCGAAGAACCTCCATAAACGTCATCCCATTCCTGAGCACTTGCTACCAATGAAACGGAAAAGGCCAAAGCAAAAATTGAAAATTTTAGTTTTTTCATAATTCAGACCCTCCTGTTGTTGAAAAAATATACTAGTTCGTTTTAGATTATGTCTGTCGCAATGCCGAAATTCAAGCCCATTTGCTTGTTCGTAATCAAGACAAATATAAGTATTATTTTTAATTCAGTTTATTTGCTGTATAATAAAGACGTTATAAATGGTGAATAGTTGCATCGGCTTGTAGTTAAAAATGTGTAATAACTGAAAGGGGCGGCCTCCGAAGAAGCCGCCCCTTTGTGCTTATTGCTGAAAATCAGCTTATTTGTTGCCTGAAAGTTTTTCTTTCAAAGCAGCCAATTCTTCGATGTCGCCCAATGTCGTTTTTTCTACGCTGGGTTGGCTTCCTTGAGTTTCTTCTTTCTTCACTTTCTTCGCTTTTCTGTCGCCAGATACAGCGTCCGCCTTAGCGTCTTCGAAAGTTCTGCTGTGAGAAACGATGATTCTCTTGGAATCCTTGTTGAATTCGATCACTTTGAAAGGAAGTTTTTCCTCGATTTGGGCTTGCACTCCGTCTTCTTTCACCAAGTGTTTAGGAGTTGCAAATCCTTCCACACCGTAAGGAAGAGAAACTACTGCACCTTTGTCCACCAATTCGATGATTGTTCCTTCGTGTACTGAACCTACTGTGAAGATAGTTTCGAATACATCCCAAGGATTTTCTTCCAATTGCTTGTGGCCAAGGCTCAAACGGCGGTTTTCCTTGTCGATTTCAAGAACTTGAACTTCGATGTCGGCACCAATCTGAGTTACTTCGCTTGGGTGTTTGATTTTCTTTGTCCAGGAAAGGTCGGAGATATGGATCAAACCGTCCACGCCTTCTTCGATTTCAGCAAACACACCGAAGTTGGTGAAGTTGCGTACTTTTGCTGTGTGTTGGCTTCCGATTGGATATCTTTCTTCGATATTGTCCCATGGATCTGGTTTCAATTGCTTGATGCCCAAAGACATTTTGCGTTCGTCGCGGTCCAAAGTCAAGACTACAGCTTCCACTTCGTCTCCCACTTTCATGAAGTCTTGTGCGCTGCGCAAATGCTGAGTCCAGCTCATTTCTGATACGTGGATCAAGCCTTCTACTCCAGGGGCGATTTCGATGAATGCGCCGTAATCGGCCATCACAACCACCTTGCCTTTCACTTTGTCGCCAACTTTCAGTTCTGCGCTAAGTGCATCCCAAGGATGAGGAGTCAATTGTTTCAAACCAAGAGCGATACGTTTCTTCTCGTCGTCGAAGTCGAGGATCACCACGTTGATTTTTTCATCCAATTTAACCACTTCTTCGGGGTGTTGAACACGTCCCCAAGAAAGGTCTGT
>MKRS01000198.1 GCA_001897035.1 Bacteroidales bacterium 45-6 | reverse complement strand
CATCAAGGAGTTCTACAACAAGAATTTCGATTATGCCGACATCCGCAGCGGCGTGGTGGCGGCCATCAGCGTGAAAGTGGAGGAACCGATCTTCGAATCGCAAACCAAAACCAAACTTGGCTCCAAGGACATGGGTCCGGGCGGGATTTCCGTGCAAAAGTTTATCGGCGATTTCCTGAAAAAGGAATTGGACAACTTCCTGCACAAAAATGCCGAAACGGCCGACATCCTGCACAAGAAGATACTCGATTCGGAAAAAGAACGGAAAGCCATTGCCGGAGTTTCTAAACTGGCACGCGAAAGGGCTAAGAAATCAAATCTCCATAACCGCAAATTGCGCGACTGCCGCATCCATTACAGCGACACAAAAGGAGACAATCTGGACGACACCTGCATATTTATCACCGAGGGAGATTCGGCCAGCGGCTCCATCACCAAAAGCCGCAACCCCAATCTGCAAGCGGTGTTCAGCTTGCGCGGCAAACCTCTGAATTCGTTCGGATTGACCAAGAAAATCGTGTATGAGAACGAGGAGTTCAACCTTTTGCAGGCTGCCCTCAACATCGAGGAAGGCTTGGACGGATTGCGCTACAACAAGGTGATTATCGCCACCGATGCCGATACCGACGGAATGCACATCCGGCTGCTGATACTTACGTTTTTCCTCCAGTTTTTCCCCGACCTTATCAAGAAAAACCATGTCTATATCCTGCAAACGCCGCTTTTCCGGGTACGCAACAAAAAGGAGACAATCTACTGCTATTCCGAAGAAGAACGTGTAAATGCTATCGCCAAACTGGGTACCAATCCGGAGATCACCCGTTTTAAAGGATTAGGAGAGATTTCTCCGGATGAGTTTGTCCATTTCATCGGAAAAGACATGCGTCTCGACAAAGTGACCATGAAGAAGGAAGACTTGGTGAAAGAAATGCTCAATTTCTACATGGGGAAAAACACGCCAGACAGGCAGGTCTTCATCATCGACAACCTGATCGTGACCGAAGACGATGTTGCTTAAATAGTTAGCAGTTAATAGTTAACAGTCAACAGTTCGTTAAAAGCTAAAAGCTATTGGCAAAACTAAAGGCTATTTACTTAAATCATAATCAAAAATGAAAGTAGAAAATATTCTGGCCACTCTCGAAGCTCGCCACCCGGGCGAAGCGGAGTATTTGCAGGCCGTGAAAGAGGTGCTTCTTTCCATCGAGGATGTTTACAACGAACACCCCGAATTTGAAAAAGCCAAGCTTATCGAACGTCTGGTGGAGCCCGACCGGATTTTTACATTCAGGGTCTCTTGGGTGGACGACAAAGGCGATGTACAGGTTAACATCGGGTACCGTGTCCAGTTCAACAACGCCATTGGTCCGTACAAGGGAGGGCTTCGTTTCCACCCTTCGGTCAATCTGTCCATCCTCAAATTCCTGGGATTTGAGCAGACTTTCAAGAATGCGCTCACCACCTTGCCTATGGGCGGTGCCAAAGGCGGATCGGACTTCAATCCGAAAGGAAAATCCAATGCGGAAGTGATGCGTTTTTGCCAGGCGTTCATCCTCGAATTGTGGCGCAACATTGGCCCAGACACCGACATTCCGGCGGGAGACATTGGTGTGGGTGGCCGTGAAATAGGTTACCTGTATGGAATGTACAAGAAATTGGCTCGCGAAAACACCGGCACATTCACCGGCAAAGGGCTCGACTACGGTGGCTCTTTGATTCGCCCAGAAGCCACGGGGTTTGGTGGACTGTATTTCGTGAACGAAATGCTGAAGAATCACGGTTTGGACATACAGGGCAAAACTATTGCGATTTCCGGGTTTGGGAATGTGGCTTGGGGTGCCGCCCTGAAGGCTACCGAATTAGGCGGAAAGGTAGTGACCATTTCGGGTCCCGACGGCTACATTTACGACGCAGAAGGCATTTCCGGGAAAAAGATCGACTTTTTGCTCGAGCTCCGGGCTTCGGGCGAGGACATTGTGGCTCCTTATGCCGACGAATTTACGAATGCCAAGTTTTATGAAGGAAAACGTCCTTGGGAGCAGA
>MKRS01000197.1 GCA_001897035.1 Bacteroidales bacterium 45-6 | reverse complement strand
CTACGAAGCGAAGATAGTAGCCCAGCCCCTGCGCCACACGGGTTTGCTGCAAAATAATTTCGGAAATCCAGATGAGATAGGGATCGGTGGTATCCCGCCACGGCAAGTCCCGCTTGTTTTGTTGATACCAACCGATAAGGGCGGAAGATATGTTGTTGTTTCGTTCTTTCGTCATTGAGATTTAGATAACCACACGAAGATACTGGTAATTTCGGGAAAAAGGCGCAAAAAGCCCCTGTCAGTTCGACTCGCTCACTCTATTGACAGCTTTCACCCCGTCAATCTTCATGATTTTGGAGCAGATCTTTTGGATATCGTCCACATTGTGCACATACAACGAGATCCGCCCTTCGAATACTCCGTCGTTCGATTCCATAGTGAGGCTCTTGATATTCACCGAGTCGGTAGATATTTCCGTGGAAATTTCCCTTAGCATCCCCACCCTATCAATACCATTGATAATCAATGTAGAAAGAAATGAATACTGACTATAATTTCCCCATTGAGCGGAAAGGATTCGGTTTCCATAGCTTGCTTTGAGCTTCAACACCTCGGGACAGTTCACCTTGTGCACAATCACTTCGTTGTCTTCGGAGAGATAGCCAAGGACGTTATCTCCAGGAATAGGGCTGCAACAGGGAGCGATGGTGAAGTTTTTGTGGAATCCTTCCTCCTTGAGCAGATATGTCTCTTTTTGGGAAATATGTTTGTTGATAACCTTTTCACTTTTCTTACCCGAATTATTAAAGGCCTGCTTCACATAGCGCAATATGACGTTCTCGCTCTGCTGCTTTTTTAGCTTGAGAAGTTTCTCCGGCTTGTCGGGCAACTCCACGTCGTTGTTGGCAATGGCATAAAACAAGTCGTCTTTTTTGTTGATATTGTAATAGTCGAGAATTCGATTCAAAATGGAAGGAGTAAGTTCGGCTCCCGTTTTGTCGAACGAAGCGAAAAACTCCTCTTCTCCCTTCTTGACAAATTCCCGGCGGATTTTCCTCAATGAATTTTCCAGGCGGGTTCTCGACTTCGCCGTGGTGATGTACTGAAGCCATTCGGGGCGGGGTTGCTGTGTTCTCGAAGTGAGTATTTCCACTTGGTCTCCACTCTTGAGCTTGTGGCTAAGGGGAACCAATTTGTGATTCACCTTGGCACCGATGCACTTGTCACCTATATTGGAATGCAGTTCGTAAGCAAAATCGAGAGCGGTAGCTCCCTGCGGAAGGGTTTTTATTTCCCCTTTGGGCGTGAAGACGAATATTTCGAGGGCAAAAAGGTTGAGTTTAATGGTGTCGAGAAAGTCTATGGCATTGGGGTTGGGGTTTTCAAGAATTTCCTTGATTGTTTTGAGCCATTTGTCAAGCTCGGTATCTTCTTCAATTTTGCCTTCCTTGTATTTCCAATGGGCGGCAAACCCTTTCTCTGCAATATCGTCCATGCGGCGGCTCCGTATCTGGATCTCGATCCATTGCCCGTCGGGTCCCATGACTGTTAGATGGAGTGCCTGGTACCCGTTGGATTTGGGACGGCTCACCCAATCGCGAATGCGGTCGGGCCTGAGTTTGTAGATGTCCGTTATCGCCGAATAGATGTCCCAGCACTGCTTCTTTTCATCAACACCGACTGGAACGTCAAACACGATTCGCACGGCAAATATATCGTAAATATCCTCGAATGAAACCCCTTTGGCCTGCATCTTGTTCCAAATAGAATAAATCGACTTCTCACGAGCATGAATTTCATACGTGATGTTCATCTGATTTAACTTTTGGATAACCGGAGATGCAAAATGCTCATAAAGTTTAGTTCTTACCGCATTTGTCTCGGCCAGTTCACGCACTATTTGGTCGTAAGCATCGGGATTCTCGTATTTGAAACTAAGTTCTTCGAGTTCCGTCTTGATGGCAAATAAGCCGAGACGGTGCGCCAGAGGAGCATAGATATACATCGTTTCACCGGCTATCTTGTAGCGCTTGGCGGGCAACATCGACCCCAAAGTGCGCATGTTATGCAGTCTGTCTGCTATTTTGACAAGAATCACCCGGATG
>MKRS01000196.1 GCA_001897035.1 Bacteroidales bacterium 45-6 | reverse complement strand
AGCCAAAACATCAAGAATCGTTTCCTTTACTTTCTCGAAATCCGCTCCATAATCAACCCCAAACGTCCACTCGATCCGTCTTTTTTCTACGGAATAATTATTGATATAGCCACTACTCAAAAGCCCGTTTGGAATATGCACCCTGACATTGTCGGGGGTATTCAGAATCGTGTGGAAGATCTGGATTTCGACCACTGTTCCGCCCAAAGTAGAAGAGGAAATGTAATCGCCAATCTTGAACGGCTTGAATAGCAAGATGATCAATCCTCCTGCAAAGTTGGACAAATTTCCGCTCAAAGCCATGCCAATAGCCACACCAGCAGAAGCTATCAATGCGGCAAAAGAGGTTGTCTGGATACCTAAAGCTCCTATCACGGATACAATCAACATCACAATCAAGACAATATTTATCAAGCTGCCAACAAAAGTTCGCACAGCAGGGGCAATGTTCTGTTTGCTAAGTAGTTTTCTTACAATCTTGTTGACTAACTTGATAATATAACGGCCAATAAAAAATATGACCAAGGCTTTCAATAGCGATAATCCTAAACTGGTGCCCTCATCTGTCAAGGTAGATAGGATTTTCTCCATGCTGGAAAATGATTTGACTTGTACTAAATTCATGATCTTTTCTTTTTACAAATATATGGATTTTATGCGGTGATTATTTAAGGTTTTATGAACTTGGAGGTGACAATTTCTTCGGTGAACAGCTCTGCCGTGCTTATCAAGGCCAAATGGGAATAAGCCTGCGGGAAATTGCCGAGTTGCTCCTTTGTTTCGAAGTCCAGATCTTCGCTGAACAGGCCAAGGTGGTTGGAATAAGTGAGCAACTGGTTGAATATTTGCAAAGCTTCGTCCTTTTCTCCAATAACAAACAAGGCCCTCACCAACCAGAAGGTGCAGATGGTGAACGAAGACGAAGGCAGTCCGAAGTCGTCGTTGTTCTTGTAGCGGTACATCAATCCTTTGTGAAACAATTCTTGCTTGATGCGCTTCACGGTGGTTATATATTTTTCGTCAGTAGCCCGAATAAAGTCGTATTGCTCCATAAGCAGCAAGGAAGAATCCATGTCCTCATTGTCGTAAGCTTGCGTGAAGCTTTGCAGTTTCTCGTTCCAGCCGTTGGTGAAAATATCGTCTTTTATCACAGCAGCTTCCACTTGCCATTTAGCGGCATAATCATTCTTCCCGAGAAACTCTGCTATCTTGATCGCCCTGTCCAATGCCACCCACGACATCACTTTCGAAAACACAAAATGTCTCTCCACGTTGCGGAATTCCCAAATGCTTTGGTCTTTGGTGCGCCAATCAGCATATACGCTCTTCACAATATTCTTCACGATGGCCCACATCTCCTCTATCTCGTCCAATGTGCCGGGAAAATGGATGTAATAGTTGTAGATGACATCCATCAAGTAGCCCAAGGAGTCATTCTGCCGCTGACTGTAGGCCGCGTTGCCAATTCTTACCGGTTGCGAATTTTCAAATCCCGCCAAGTGGGGCAGAATCTCTTCTTTCAAAATCTTGCTTCCATCTATCCCATACATAATCTGGAACGAATCCGACTTGGAACGGAGAATCCGCTTGATGAACCCCATGAAACGTTGGGCCGCCGATTGGTGTCCCATTTTGATAAGGGTCTCGATGGACATCGAAGCATCCCTTATCCAGCAAAAGCGGTAATCCCAATTGCGAACTTCCCCGATGGTCTCGGGGATGCTCGTGGTGAGAGCCGCTATCACGGCCCCGCTTTCTTGGTACGACATCAGCTTCAAGATGAGTAAGCTCCTAGATATAAGCGGGCTGTATTGCTTGAATTTCCGGGATCGGTTGTTCCAGTTGAGCCAATAAATCTTGGTGCGCTGGTATTCGAGATGCACGCGCTCGCTGTCGATGCGTATCAGCTTCTGGTGGTAGGACAGCAGCAAGAATTCTTCCCTTTCGAGCACCATCTCCTTGCCTTCGAGTATGGTGTCGAAGTCGAAGCTCGAATACAGATACATGTTGTCTTTCCGGTTGTTGCAGGAAGAGGTCTTAATGAAATCGGGAAATTTGCGGTGTATGGGCGATTCCTGCGCATAATTCATTTTGGGATCGTACTTAATCCTGAATCGGGGACTTCCTCCCAACGGACGTATGTAGCGATACACCTCGGCGGGCATGTAGTAGCCTGTTTCCATGGTACGATAGCGAGGCATGAAGTCGAGCAATTCGAAACTTCCCTCTTCCGACACAAACAGGGTGCAGAGGATGTTTGTCCCTTTCAAATACTTTTGCGTGACGGTGTAGCCCTCGCCCGCTTCGATGGCAAAGCTTCCGCCGGCCTTTTTGTCCAAAATCTTCGAAAACACAGCAGGGGCATCAAAGGAGGGAAGGCACAGCCAATCGATGCTGCCTTTAGCCGATACCAAAGCTGCCGTCTTGCAATTTCCGATTACTCCGTAATCCAAATTTTTCATGCTATATTATTTATATTTGTTTGACAACAAGTAGATTAGTTTTTTTAACAGAACTATATTAACACTTGCATTGTTGTCTCTATAGAATACCGTTGAAATTGCGTGCTTCGCCTACCTACCCGTTAGGTGCTTTCAGGGAGACCTCCTGAAGGGAAACCAAAAGTTACAAACCTTCAAATATGACCAATTTATGAAGCTGATCATTGTTTCAAACAGACTTCCTCTAAAAATTGTTGAGGAAAATAACATTTATAAAGTAATTCCATCTCCCGGCGGATTATCCACTGGCATGGATTCTCTGGAAATGAATGTGGAGAGATACTGGGTAGGATGGCCCGGCATGTTTTTGAAAGAAAGCAAAGAAAAAACAGCCATCGATGACCAATTGCTGACCCAAAAATACAGTCCGGTGTACCTCTCCCCCGAGCAGATAGAAAATTACTACGAAGGATATTGCAACAGCGTGTTGTGGCCGCTTTCACACTACTTTCCAAGCTATATCCGTTATGAAACCAAGTATTGGGAGGCTTACGAGGAGGTCAACAGGCTGTTCTGCGAAGCCACACTCAAAATCATCGAGCCCGGCGACATCGTCTGGGTGCAAGATTACCAACTGATGCTGCTTCCAAAAATGATACGGAACAAGGCTCCCGACACCAGTATCGGCTATTTCCATCACATTCCTTTTCCATCTTACGAGCTGTTCCGCACACTTCCGCAGCGGGCTCAGTTGCTCGACGGCCTGCTGGGAGCAGATTTGGTGGGTTTCCACACACATAGCTACATGCGGCATTTTATAAGTGCCGTTTACAGGGTTCTGAAAATGGAGTGCACACTCGATGAAATACATTTGGACGAACGCGTTGTGGATGTGGATGCATTTCCGATGGGAATTAATTTCCAAATGTTTCAGAAAGCAATGGAAAACGATGCCATTCGACAACAAGCCGAGGAATTTCGTAAAAGTTTAGGTAACAGCAAACTTATGCTGTCGGTAGATAGGCTTGATTACAGTAAGGGAATTCCTCTGCGGTTGAAAAGCTTCGAAACCCTTTTGGATAACTATCCACAATACAGAGGTGCTGTGTCCTTAGTGATGATTGTGGCTCCATCCAGAGACAATGTGGACATTTATGCTAAATTGAAAACGGAAATCGACACACTCGTTGGACGCATAAACGGAAAATATTCAACCATCGACTGGAACCCTGTGTATTATTTCTATCGTTCATTTCAATTTGAAGAATTAACAGCATTGTATCACAACTCTGATATTGCTCTGGTCACCCCATTGCGTGACGGGATGAACCTGGTGGCAAAAGAATATGTTGCCACAAAAAATGAAAGCCCCGGTGTGCTCATATTGAGTGAAATGGCAGGTGCCGCTATTGAGCTATCGGATGCAATCATCGTGAATCCAACTGACCAAAAAGAGATGGTGGAGGCCATGATACAGGCTCTTGAGATGCCCGAAGATGAGCAGAAAGAGAAAATAAAATCGATGCAGCAGATCATTTCCGTACAAAACGTGAACCAATGGGCACAGGACTTTTTGGAAGAATTGCTGGAAGTAAGGGAAAAAAACGTTGCATTGAACAACAAAATCCTCAAACAGGAAAATTTCAAGCTGATAAAAGAAAAATACGACCAATCAAAAAACAGGCTGGTTATTCTCGATTATGACGGGACGTTGGTTCCGTTCCGCAGAAAACCATCGGAGGCCTCCCCCACTCCACCATTGCTGGCCTTGCTCGCAAATTTGTGCAAAGATCCTCGCAATAGGGTGGTCATCAGCAGCGGTAGGGACAGACAAACCTTGGACAAATGGCTCGGAAAGCTTCCCATCGGCTTGGCGGCTGAACACGGAGCTTTCTACAAGGAAAATGGAGAATGGAGAAAACGAATCGAGGATGTGCCGTGGGACAAAGAAATACTGAATATTTTTGAGCACACCGTCCGGCGCACACCTATGTCGAAAATAGAAATCAAAGACACAGCATTGGTATGGCATTATCGAAACGTGGATTCCTGGTTGGCTGAATTGCGTGTCACTCAATTGATTAATGCGTTGATTAATCCCTGCTCGCGACTTAATCTTCAAATCATGAAAGGAAACAAAATCGTGGAAGTGAAAAACAACGATGTGAGCAAAGGATCAGAAGCTATCCGGTTGATGAATCAGGACAATTACGACTTCATCATGGCAATCGGCGACGACACCACCGACGAAGAAACCTTTATCGCTTTGCCCGACCATGCCATCACCATCAAAGTGGGAAAAAGCTCCAATGTGGCAAAATACAATATTCCCACACAAGGGCAAACGATCGTTTTTTTAGAAAGGCTTATCAATTAATTTCGCGGTCACATCCATTCACTCAGCTCCATCCAGCGCAGGGTCTTTTCGTCAATCTCATCTATAAGCCGACTGATTTCGGCCGATTTGGCGAGCAATTCGTCAGTGGACAATTGGCCGGTGGACATTTCCGATTCCAATCGCGCTTTCCGTTCTTCCAATTGAGGAATCTCGGCATCCAAGGTCTCGAATTCCCGCTTTTCCTTGAACGAAAGTTTGCGCTTTTCGATCGGCTTTTCTACGGCTTGTGCCGCTTTGGGTTCGGGCGCTTTGGCGGCTTGCTCTTTCCGTCTTTGTTCACGATCCAGTTCTTCTTTCCAAGCCCGGTATTGCGTATAATTTCCAGGGAAATCCTTGATGTCTGCATCACCCCGGAAAGCCAGCAAATGATCCACTACCTTGTCCATGAAATAGCGGTCGTGCGACACCACGATCACGCATCCCTTGAAACTTTGGAGATATTCCTCCAGAATGTTCAAGGTCATGATGTCGAGGTCGTTGGTCGGCTCGTCCAGAACAAGGAAATTTGGGTTGCGCATCAGCACCGTACACAGATACAAGCGGCGGCGTTCCCCACCTGAAAGCTTGTAAACGAAGCTATGCTGTTTCTCGGGAGCAAACAGGAAATGCTGGAGAAACTGCGACGCTGTGAGGCGGCTGCTTCCCAAATCGATCACTTCGGCAACATCCTGCACCACATCGAGCACCTTCATCTGGTCGTTGAATTCCAATCCGTCCTGGCTGTAATAGCCGAACTTCACCGTTTCGCCGATTTCTATTTCGCCGCTGTCGGGCGCCACTTCGCTCATCAACATCTTGACGAAAGTGGATTTTCCCGTGCCGTTGTTACCCACAATGCCCATCTTTTCGTAGCGGGCAAAGGTGTAGCTGAAATCTTCCAATATCTTTTTGTCACCAAAACGTTTGCTGACGTGATTCATCTCAAAAATCTTGTTGCCGATGTACGAACCTTTCATTTCGAGGCGCACTTCACCTTGTTGGGCTGTTTGTTTGGCCTTTTTCTCCAAATCGTAGAAAGCATCGATGCGCGATTTGGCCTTTGTGGCGCGCGCCTGCGGTTGGCGGCGCATCCATTCCAGTTCTTTGCGAAGGAGGTTATTGGCCCGGTCTATTTCCGCACCTTGCGAGCTGATCCGCTGCTCCCTTTTTTCGAGGAAATACGAATAACTTCCTTTGTATTGGAAAATCTGCTGCTGGTCTATTTCAATGATTTCGGAGCAAACCCGATCCAGAAAATAGCGGTCGTGCGTCACCATCAGCAAGCTCAATTTGGAGCGGCTCAAATGGCCTTCGAGCCATTCGGTCATGTCGAGGTCGAGGTGGTTGGTAGGCTCGTCGAGGATAATCAGGTCGGGTTCCGTTATCAGCACATTGGCCAATGCCACCCGCTTGAGTTGCCCGCCGGAAAGTGTCCCGATCTTTTGTTCGAAATCGTAAATCTTGAGTTGCGAAAGGATCTGTTTCACCCGTTGCTCATAGTCCCAGGCTTTCAGCGAATCCATCTGGTGCAGCACCTCGTCTAAGCCACGGGTTTCGCCTTTGGCAATCAGTTCTTCGTAGCGGGCAATCAGTTCCGTGATCTCGTTACCCTGGTGAAAACAAGCCTCCAAAACAGTCAAATCTTCGGGAAAATTGGGATCTTGTTCGAGGTAAGCTACCCTCAAATCGCGCCGGAAAGTGATTGTTCCGCCATCATATTGTTCTTTACCGGAAAGAATATTCAAAAGGGTGGTTTTTCCCGAGCCGTTTTTGGCAATCAGCCCAATGCGTTGTCCTTCGGCGATGCCGAAAGAAATATCTTTGAACAGGAGGAGGTCGCCAAAACTTTTGGTTAGCCCTTCCACTTGCAAACATGGAGTCATTTTTTTTTACTGTCGCTTTTATTGATTCAATTCACAGACAAAGGTAAGAACAAATTGTCCGTTTTAGACCCAACTTCTTAACAATACCTCTGATTCTGAAATAACTTTCAGCCTGCAACCGGAATAACGCAAACGATTTTACATACCAATAGCCAAATTTTGTTCGGCTTCCGATGGGAATTCCCTCTTTGCTGAACGTGCTTAGAATGAATTTCATCCGATCCAGTGCTTCCTCTTGTTCCGCGCAGGAGAATTTTTTGTGGTGCAAAAAGTAAAACCAATATGTATCGATGAATTTGAACCACCTTTGACCTTGAAAGGTAGCAACTATGTTGTTCGAAATAGATTCTTTCGTGAGTTGGTTCAGCAGGTTGAGATTTGCCTCCATCAAATCAAACCTCCTGAAATTTATAGACTTAGTCATCGATTGGCTGTGCTGCCGGTAAAAATAAATCCCTTCACAAAACCGCACTTCCCGCGAATGCAGGTAGTGAATTCTGGTTGTGTTGTCATCGCTATACAGCTTTTTGGTAGCATCGAACGGATATTGTTTGTGTATATGTTCCCTTATCAAATACAGTCCGTGTATTTTCCAATCCAAACTTAATTCAAAAGCTTCCGGCCCGCTTAGCACCTGTTTTTCGGTTTTCAGGGGAAATGACTCGGTCTGCCCATTATTTTCATAATAATATTTCAGATCAAATAAAACGGAATCAGTTTGCGGATAATTTTCGAATACTTGCAATGCTTTCTCAAATGCATCGTTGCTCAACCAATCGTCACTGTCGAGCATAGCGATAAATTTGCCGTCCGCTATCTTCAACGCTTCGTTGCGGGCTTTAGCCTGACCCTGGTTCTCGCTGAATTGAATGACCTGAATTCGCTTATCAATCAATGCAAATTCGTTTATCACCTTCAGTGAATTGTCGGTTGAAGCATCATCCACACAAATTATCTGAATATTTTTTTCCGTTTGTGCGATCAAAGAATTAAAGCATTCCGGTAAATATTTTTCTGTATTATATACTGCTATAAGAACTGATATTTTTGTCATTTGTGCTTAATGGTTTTACTGATTTTATTCACTATTCCTGAGAACAGGGCAGTTTTCTTTTGCAATCTGTTGATAGACAAAGCAGATGAAATAATCAGCAGCAAACCTCCAACAATGATTTTCAACAAAAAAGTCCCCCAGTAACAAATGCAGAATGTGGCAATGAGGATGATTAATTGAAATATTCCCATTTTCAATATCTCAACGTCATATCTGAAACCGTATTTGCGAGAATATACCAAGGTCACAAAAATGATTTCCAGTATGATAGAAAGCGACAAGGCAATACCTGTTCCTTCAAGTCCAAACCATGAAAATAAAACGATTATCAATAGCAAGACAATTACGTCGTAAAAAATTTCTGTAATCAGATACGTGATGGAATCTCCCTTCGCAAGCGGAATATATGAAACCGGCAGCAACAATGCCCTGAAGAAAAGGTAAAATCCTGCACACAGCGCCATGTCAACCACCGGAAGAAATACTCCGGAATACAACAACGGCACAAATACAGGCATCAAGAGCATGAACCCGACAAGAGACGGCGAAATAAGGAGAAGGCATACTTCAACTTGCTGATTTATCACACGGTTCATTTTCTGTATATCATGCTGTATGGATGAAAGTCGCGGGAAATAATCGGCTTCCATTGCAACGAAAATCATTCCTGCATAGGTGACAATCAGGCCGTATCCAGCCTTGAAGTAGCCCACATCTTCCAAGCTGCCGCGGGAAAGCAGGTAAGCCGGAATAGAAAGCGTGACAATTGAACCAGCAAGCGATGCCAAAGTGTACGGGATTCCCAATTTTACCATGTTTTTCCCTCTTTGGAAACAAGCTTTGGAAAACAAGCTTACCTTCCAGGGATAAAGGGATACAGAATAAAATAAATGGATGCAAAGCACAAGGAATGTGCTGACATTAAGTGCTGGAATAATGCCATCGTATCCCAGGAAATAAAAAAAGGGAATTGTGCTTATCAGGGCCACCACCGCCGACAATCCGGAAATAGCGGCAACACGTTTTAAAATTCTCATTCCTTTCAAGATGGAAATTTCACCGCTTGTGATTGCGAGAAAAATTATCATCGGAGACAACAAACAGATATCTCCTGCATGAGACCAATCTCCTCCAAACGAATACAAGCTGATGAGAGGCGACAGAAATGCGCAAAGCAGCGCCCCCCCTATAGCGATCCAAAGACTCCATGTCCGGATCAGTTTGATGTATTCTGAAATTTTTTCCTTGTCGTTTTCGGAATAAAGTTCGGAAAGATTCCGCACCCAACTAAATTTGATTCCCAAGTTGGACAAGTCGGCGATAAAAGTAGTAATGCTGTTGTATATGGCCACCAGAGCCATACCAGCAGGCCCCAGAATAACTGCAGCAAGTTTGTTGCGGACAATAGATACGAATAAGTTGAGTCCTTGCACACTGCTGAATATTCCGGTAAATTTCAGAATGTACTTATAGGAGACTTCGTTTGTTTGTTGCTTTTCGCCGGCATCAGGCAGGCTTTCGTTCATAGTGGCCTATTATTCAGGTTCGTATTTCTTTATCAGATCAATATACGACATATTATGTCCGAAATTACTAATAAAAATCAGAAATATTTAGTTTCCAAAGAATTGATTTCTTTATTTATGGATCAAGAAGAAAACTCATTTTCCTCCTTTCGTTCAATGAATAGATACGGATCAAAAACGGAAAAGCACGCGCAATAGGTAAAAAAACACGAAATATAAGTGACGGATAAATATCCCTTCTGTTGCGCTCTATGCCTTTCATTATTCGTTTGGCAACCGTATCTGCATCCTGGCTCAATGACGGCAAGGAAACGCTCCCTGATGCCGCATTTTTGAAAAACTCGGTGCGTGTTGCTACTGGATAAACGTTGGAAATGGTCAGATTATTCTCTTTTTCGTAGCAATAAGCTTCAAAAAATTGCCTCAAGGCACTTTTAGTGGAGCAATAAAGCGCATAAGCCGGCAAGGGAAAATAGGCCACAGCCGAAATAAGCGTCACAAACTGTGTTTGGCGTGAGCTTGCGAGCCGTGCAAACTTTTCCAAGGAATAGATAGGCGAAAACACATTCAGGTTGAAAATGTCGGAAATATGCTTCCAATCTGGCTTTTCCAACTTTTCGGCATAAGCGAAACCGGCATTGGCAATGAAAATGTCGATATGCCCCAATCTTTCCAAAGCAAACGAAAATAGCTCGTCCACCCCATCCTGGGTACTCACATCGGCAGAAACGGGGAAAACAATGCCTTCTTTCGTGGGAATGAGTTCGCTGCGCCGAGCAGCGCCCACAATTTTCACACCTTCACAAGCCGACAACAATTCCACCAAGCTTTTCCCGATTCCCGAGGATGCTCCCGTGATAACAATATGTTTTCCTTCTATTTTCATATCAAAAAAACTTTAAATCTCCACCATCTTCCCTTTTCTCAACACCCACAATCCCACAAAGGTCAGCAATCCGTTCAGCAACAAGATCTCATAGCCTACTTTGTACTGTAACAAATGCAAGAGCAGAAGTTCCAAACCATAGCATAAAACGGGCGATAGAACCGCCACATAAGGCGTAAATCGATCGCGCACCTGCCATTTTGTAAACAAGCCGAAAGCAAACATCCCCAACAAAGGGCCGTAGGTGTAGGATGCGATCTTGTAAATGGCATCGATGATGCTGTCCGAACCGATGTAATTGATGGCCAGAATGACGCCGACAAATAGCATGTTGACACCAAAATGCACATTCATACGCACCTTTTTTGCCCTGGCTTCATCTTGCTTTTTAATATCAAGCAAATCCACGCAAACCGAAGTAGTAAGCGAAGCCAAAGCAGAATCCGCACTGGCAAAGGCGGCAGCTATGATGCCGATAGTGAAAAAGACCAGCACCGGGAATCCCAAATATTCCGTCGCCAAAATGGGTAAAATCTTGTCCGAAACATCAGGCAAAGCTATCTGGTATTTTGCAGCAAATTCCAAGAGTAAAATCCCGAGGCAAAGCAGGACAAAATTAATGGGGATGAAAGCAAATCCGTAAGACAACATGTTCTTTCGGGCTTCCTTGAGGCTTTTGCAAGTCAGGTTTTTTTGCATGATGTCCTGATCTAATCCACTCATCACAATCGTGATAAATATTCCACTCAGGAATTGCTTCACAAAATGTTGTTTGCTTCCCCAGTCGTCGAAAACAAAGATGCGAAAATGCTCGCTGCTGGTCACAAAATCCACAGCACCTCCAAATCCATGCCCCATCTTTGATGAAACTTGCCAGATAATCAAAACGATAGCCGAAAGGAAACACAAGGTTTGTAGCAAATCGGTCCAAATGATGGTTTTGACGCCACTACGGAATGTGTATGCCCATATCAACAGCATGATAGCCATCACCGTCACTGGAAAAGGAATATTCCACCGGGCAAAAACAAGTGTCTGCAAAATCATCGCCACCAAATACAAGCGGGCCGCGGAGCCGATGACTCTCGACAAAAGGAAAAAAGACGCTCCCGTCTTGTAGGAATAAAAACCGAGGCGACGCCCCAGATATTCGTATATGGTGGTCAATTGCAACTTGTAGTAGATGGGAAGAAGCACGTAGGCAATGACAAGATACCCCACGAAAAAGCCAAACACCATCTGCATGTAGGTCATGTCGATGTGGCGGATCATTCCAGGCACGGAAATAAAAGTGACTCCCGAAATGCTGGTTCCTATCATTCCTATCGCCACCACAAACCAAGGCGACTTGCGGTTTCCGAGAAAAAATGCGTCGTTGTCCGAGTTCTTCCGGCTGATTAAATGGGAAATAATCAATAATACGCTAAAATAGCAGAGGATTATAATGAGGATTAGTGTTCCTGTCATGACAAAAATTTATCAATTCAGCCACAAATCTATAAAATCTTCATTCCACCTGCAAACGAATGAAATACAGAAAAAAAAGAAAACCTGCAAACTTACCGGCTTGCAGGTTTAATATTTTAGAATTACTTCATCCATTATTTCACTGCCCCAACACAGGCAGGATAGGCTTGCCTATACATCCGTCAGGCATTTGAATATGCAACAAGGCTGCAACGGTGGGAGCAATATCGGTCATATAGACTTCCTGGTTGGATTTTCCGTGCTTGATCCCCCATCCCATCCAAACTAACGGGATGTGTGCGTCATAAGGATTCCAGACACCGTGGGTTCCTCCTTTGAGGTTGCTGTCGCTATACCACGCTGGTTTCAATATGATTTGTATCTCGCCACACAATTCGCGATTGTATCCATTGATAATTTTTTCTTTCACCACCGAAGGAATCGCCGCTTCAGCCGCTTTGGCCGTTTCTACCACATACGCCACATTCGATTGTTTCTTGAAAAAATCTATGCAGTTTTCTATCAATTTTTGTTTGTCGATGTCCTTGGTGATTTTCTTATAATTGAAATTCACCTGGTAGTTGGACAAGCTCAACACCAAATCGTCCACACCAAATGTTTGATGAAGGTATTGGTTCAACTCCTTGCGTACAGCTCCTTCGTCCCAATTTCCAGCAGGAATCTTGTTGTCCAACAAAAATTGCGCATTGTGGCTCGCCCCGTGGTCGGCTGTAAGGTACAGTACGTAATTTCCTTTGCCAATCTTGCCATCCAAGTAAGCAAAAAAGTCTGCCAGATCTTTGTCCAAACGAAGATAATTGTCTTCCATCTTCACCGAATTGACAGTAAACTGATGCCCAATGTAGTCGGGTGAAGAAATGCTGACAGCCAAAAAATCGGTGTTCTGATGTTCTCCCATTTGTTCGTTTGCAATAACTTCCTTGGCCATGTCCAAAGTCAGCGAATTGCCATAAGGAGTGGCAGCGATAAGCCCATATCCATTTTTCTTCATCAATTGGGAAGTCTTGATTGGAAATTGGGTGTTGTCGCTGTTTTCATACAATTCTTCGTAGTTGTTGTTGTCACTCACGCTCTGGGTGTAAGTGTCAATAGGATACAGCGTGTTCCAATCTTTTTTCAAATATTGCTCTGGAAGTTTCTTGTTGTTGAAATCTACTACCCATTTTGGCAATTCCTTCATATACCAACTGCTGGTGATGAAATACCCGGAAGTACCGTCAAACCAGTAAGCGGCATCGGCAGCATGGCCGGCAGGAAGAATGGCTCCCCTGTCCTTGATGGAAACACCTATCACTTTCGACTTAAAATTGGTAGCCAGTTTCAACTCATCGGTGATGGTAGTTGCCTTCAGGTTGAAGGGTGACATTTGTCCCTTCTTGTATTTTTTATCACCATATCCCACACTATACACGGCAGTGTCTTCGGTGCAATACACACTCTTTCCAGTGGCTTGAACGATGAATTCATTCCCCGCTATTCCATGAATGGAAGGCACCGAACCAGTATAAATGGAGGAATGGCCTATAGCCGTGAAAGACGGAACATAATTGAGCATGGTGTTTTCGCACGAGAAACCTTCGTTGAGCAAACGCTTGAAACCATCATTGCCATATCTGTTCGAAAATCTATACAAATAGTCCCAACGCATTTGGTCAACCACAATTCCTACAACTAATTTCGGCCGCTCCAATTGGTTTTGAGAAATTACCGGTGCGGACAATAAAAGGCAGAATGAAAAAATAGAAAAATTAATTACTCGCTTGATATTCATCACTTTTAAATATAAATAAGTATTATGCCAATAAACAAAATTTGTGTGTGTAAAAGTATATAATTAATACGAGCCACCGTTCAGTATTTAATATTTTTCATCATTATGTAGTCAAAATTTAATATAAAAAGACCTCTCCAAAAGTAATCTTTTGAAGAGGTCAATGTAATAACTTTATATCCTTGTTAATAAAGAACCTTGTCGTCTTTGTCGCGCCACATACGAAAGGCATCAAGCGACAATTCACGGAGAATTTGTTCTGATTTCACTTTCCTCAACTGAGGATCCAATTCAAACTCCTTGTAAATGAAAGAATCGTCGAACCCGATTGCAGAAGCATCCAGATTGGAAGCCGCATAGCAAATCTTGTCTATATGCGCCCAATAGATAGCTGACAGACACATCGGGCAAGGTTCGCAAGATGTATATATCACGCAACCACTTAGGTCGAAAGTTCTCAATTTCTTACAAGCTTTTCTGATGGCAAGTATTTCTGCATGGGCTGTAGGATCATTCATGATTGTCACACTGTTATGTGCTTGAGCTACAATTTTTCCATCCTTCACGATGATAGCTCCAAATGGTCCGCCACCTTTCACAACACTTTTTTCTGACAAGCGTATTGCTTTTAACATGTATTTTGATACGTTCTGTCTCATCTAATATCGGTTTTCTATATATATAATAAATAGCACTTAATGAAAAAAGTTTGGTTATTATTGATTTATAACAATCGCATTACAAATTTAGTTTTAATATCAAGCATATTTATAACTTATTAAGCTTCTCTATATAGTCCAAAATCTCATCTTTTCCATCGCCTTTCTCGGAAGAAGTAAAAAACACTGGAGGCAATTCTTCCCATTCTTCCTTCAATTTTTCCAAATACTTATTGGTTTTCATCACAAAAGCCGACCTGCCCAATTTATCCATTTTGGTGAACACAACAGAAAAAGGTATGCCATTTTCACCAAGCCAAACCATAAACTCCATGTCTATTTTTTGAGGCTCGTGTCTGGAGTCGATCAACAAAAAAAGATTGGTCATCTGTTCCCTTTTCAGAATATAGCTTTCTATAATTCCGGCAATCTTCTCCCTACCCTCTTTTCCGCGCCTGGCATAACCATACCCTGGTAAATCCACTAAATACCATTCGTCATTGATAATAAAATGATTGATGAATGGAGATTTGTTATACCTAATCCTGAAAAATGTAAAATGAATATAATATATATATTTTTTAATTTATTTATATTAATTTATATATGTTTTTTATTTATTATATTATTTATTAGTACCTGAATTATTTATGATATTATCAAAATGTGCTGATTTAAATCCTGATATATCAACAAATGAAATAAAAGAAGAAAATGACATTGATGAATTCAATGAACAAGAACAAGTGAGTTATATAAGTTATTAAATAATAAAATAAATAAAAGT
>MKRS01000195.1 GCA_001897035.1 Bacteroidales bacterium 45-6 | reverse complement strand
TACGGGTTCGCTTTTGCCCCTTTTTTCGTTTCTATCTGTCAGGGGGTGGTCAGGATATTGATGTCGCGGGCTTTCTTGTACTGCACTCCGTCTGATCCTTTGGCTTCTATCACAACGAAATAGACTCCCGGCGTGACGTAGTTGCCGTGGTATTTTCCGTCCCAGCCTTTCGAAGGGTCTGTCCATTCGTAGAGTTTGTTGCCCCAGCGGTTGAAGATGGTGGCTTTGAAGCTGACGAGCGATTTGTAGGCCACCTTGTATTCGTCGTTCTCTCCGGGCGAGGCGTTCGGCGTGAAATAGTTGGGCAGGTCGAGGAAAGATTCGGAGATGGAAAACTCTACCGATGCAGTGTCCTGGCAAGTGGAGGAGGCATTTGTCGTGGTCAGATAAACGATGTAGTCTCCCGCCTCGTTGAAGGTGTAGGTGACGGATTTGTCGTTATACCGGGCGATCCAGTTTTTGAGATCCTTTTTTTTGTAAATAGTCCAGGCATAATAAGCGGCAACGGGTTCGTTGGCGTATCCTTTGAATGAGATCTCGGCAGGAGCCGAACCGCCTAATTCGTCCGTTGTGGATCCTCCCACCTCGTTGTCCGCACTGTGTGGCGTTTGAGAGGCCACGATGTGGGTTTCGGTGAACTTTTCCTCGTACAAGGCGGAGGTGATGCTTTGCGCAATGCCAAGGTAATCGGCTATCTTGTCGCCGGAGAGGGTGAATTTCGTGTCAGTCAGTGGCGCAGCCAAGACGAGGGAGCTTCCCACCGTTTGCCAGTCGGACATGACGCTCGAAGATACGAAGGCATTGGCCGTGGCATCCCAGGCTTGCCTGCCGTAACGCAGTTTGTACTGCAGATTCAGGCTGTATTCCACTCCGCTTACCCCGAAATAAGTCACCTTGTCTGATTTATCGACCGCAAGGGTGACGCTTTTGCTGCTGCAATCGGTGCTTGCCGTGGCCGTTATGCTGTTGAGTTTAGGTAGATGCTTGCTGTAATCCATCATCCAGAGGGTGGCTTTCAACGCTCCGTCTTCTTCCACAAGGTAGCCTGTGGCATCTTCGGGAGCGGAAATGCTGTATGTTGTGGTGGAGCCGTTGTTTGCCGCATTCACCAGCGAAGGATTTACCGGCACTTTGTCGGCCAAAGATTGTTTGTAACTATACCAATGGATGGATTTGCCGTTGTCGGCCGTGTAGCTGATGGTGATTGCACTCAGCCCGTTTGCAATATAAACAGCCTGAATGCCGCTACTGGCACTCACGGGGTAAGCATATACGGTGCCATCGACACTGTATTGTGCAAACGAGTGGACGAATTGCCCCAATAAGAACAGCAGGCCAAGTATTCTCTTCATTGGTTGTTGAAATAGTACAACATAAAAAAAGTTGCTCTCCTTATGTTGAAACGTCGGAGAGCAACTTTTAGTATAATTGAAAATGCGAATTATCAGGCTTTGCTGGCAAAAACTTTGCTCTCTGGAATCACGTCCATTTCGCGGAACACCTTGTAGATCTTGGCAAAAGCAATATCGATCTGTTCTTTGGTGTGAGTGGCCATCAGCGAGAAGCGGATGAGCGTGTCGGTTGGGGCCACAGCTGGCGAAACCACCGGATTCACGAAAATGCCTTCTTCGAAAAGACGTTTGGTGATGATGAATGTCTTTTCATTGTCGCGGATAAACAGCGGGATGATCGGGGTGGCCGTGTGGCCGATCTCGCAACCCATTTCGCGGAATCCATCCAAAGCATAATGGGTGATTTCCCACAGATTTTTTACCCGTTCGGGTTCGGTAAGCAATATGTCCAAGGCTGCGCTTGCCGCGGCGGTAGCCGAGGGAGTGGCGCTTGCCGTGAAGATGTATTCGCGGGAGTTGTGGCGCAGGTAGTCGAGCACGGCTTCATCGCCGGCAATAAAGCCTCCGATTGAGGCCAGCGACTTGCTGAATGTTCCCATAATCAGTTCCACGTCGTCAGTGAGTCCGCATTGGTCCACAAGCCCTTTTCCGTTGAAATTGGAGCCGAGCACACCCAAACTGTGTGCTTCGTCCACCATCACGCTTGCATTGTATTTTTTGGCGAGCTGAACGATTTCAGGAAGTTTGGCGATGTCGCCTTCCATGCTGAAAACACCGTCCATCACGATCAGCTTCACCTTGTCGGCATCGCATCGTTGAAGCTGTTTTTCAAGGGATTCCATGTCGTTGTGACGGTACTTGAATTTGGTGGAAAACGAAAGCCGCAACCCTTCGATGATTGAAGCGTGGTTCAATTCGTCCCAAATGATGAAGTCTTCGCGCCCTGTTGCGCAGGAAAGCACCCCTTGGTTGGTGTTGAAGCCGGTCGAATACATGATGGCGTCTTCTTTTCCCACAAATTTGGCCAGCTTCTTTTCCAGCTCGATGTGGATGTCGAGCGTGCCGTTGAGGTGGCGGGAACCGGCCATGCCCGTTCCATATTTTTTGAGGGCGGCTATGGCAGCTTCTTTTACTTTTGGATGATTCGTTAATCCCAGATAAGCGTTCGAACCGAACATCAGCACTTTCTTGCCGTTGATGATGACTTCGGTGTCCTGGTCGCTTTCGATCGCTTTCGCATAGGGGTAGATACCGGCTGCTCTCGCATTGCGGGCAGCATCATACTTGTACAACTTATCTCTTAATAAGCTCATTGTAGTTGTTTAAATAGGTAATATCGAATTTAAATTCTTTCGGTTAAATGAAAGAGGGTGTCTCAAATTCAAGTTGCAAAATTAATCAAAAACTGAATACTTTTGTGTTTTTCACACTTTTTTCTCAAACCTGCATCTTGACGTTTTAGGAGAAATTCCTTTTAAATTGTTTATTATGAAATAATTGAGTGCTATATCCTTTTGTGTTCCTGATTTCGCACTTGTTATTTGTTTTTATCCAAAAAGCCCAAGTCTGCCATCTATCAGCCTTGTTTTCTGTGGTTCATCCAAACGGGGAGGATTTGCCTTGGCTCAATTTTCTTCCTGAAGCACATAGGCCGCGCAGCCTTTGTGCTGAAAATGTGAAGCCATTCCAGCCGGAAGTTTCAGGGCTTTTCATCTATTATTACTAACTATTAATAGCAATTCACGCAAATAGTTTTTTTTCTGTATCAGAAATTCTTAAATTTGCCCGTTAAAAAATAAAAGTTTCGGGCATATTTCGCCCGTCGGTATAAATTTAAAATCCGAAATCGCACACCGGCAACAGCATTGCATGGCAAGGACAAAAAAAGAGAAAAGCAAACATGGGCTTTGGAAACGGCTGCACTTCAAGTACAGGCTTTCCGTCTTGAACGAAAACACGTTGGAAGAGGTGGGTCGTTTGCAGGCTTCTATTTTTATGGGATCCATGTTGGTGCTGGTTTTTGCCATCACGTTGATTACACTCACCGCTATCGGCATCATCGCCACCCCTATCCGCAACTATTTACCCGGCTATTCCGATGCGGAAGTGAGAAGTTTTGCACTCAAAAATGCCATCCTGATCGATTCCCTTGAGGTCAAGCTCAACCAGCAATCATCGTACATCGAAAGCCTTCACTCGGTTTTTCAGGGTAAAATAGACCCCGATTCGTCCCGCTCGAAGGATGTGGTGACCATTTCGGAAAACGACAAGTCGCTGGCCAAATCGGAGAGCGAGAAGCAGTTCAACGAAAAATACGAAAAGGAAGAGAAGTACAACTTGTCGGCAAAAACAGAAGGAAACAAGACGATGACCGAAGGGGCTGTCTTTTTCAAGCCTATGAAGGGCATTGTTTCCGCTAAATACAATCCCGCTGTCAATCATTATGGAATCGACTTGGCGGCCAAAGCCAGGGAAAGCGTGGTGGCGGTGTTGGAGGGGGCCGTGATTTTCAGCGGCTACGACCCCAACGTTGGTTACTTTATCCAGCTGCAGCACCAGAACGGGTTTGTGTCGATTTACAAAAACAACGACCTGATCCTCAAGAAAACCGGCGATCAGGTGCGCACAGGCGAGGTGATCGCCATCGTCGGAAGTTCGGGCCAGGAGAAAACCGGGCCACATTTGCATTTTGAATTGTGGTACAAGGGGATGCCTGTCAATCCCGAGTCGTATATCACTTTTTGAACAAGATTTAAGAATTAAGAATGGAAACAGACATAAAGAAGAGAAGTATAGCTATTTTGGGTTCCACCGGCTCCATCGGCACGCAAGCCCTGGAAGTGGTGCGCAACAACCCCGAACGCTTCGAGATATACGCCCTTACCGCAAACTGCCAGGTAGATTTGCTGATCGCGCAAGCCATCGAGTTTCAACCTGAAGTGGTGGTGATTGCCGACGAAAGACATTATGAAACGCTCAAGGCGGCGCTTTCCCATTTGCCCATCAAGGTGTGGGCTGGTGCGGATGCTATCGCCCAAGGGGTGGAAAGCGAGCCGATAGACGTTGTGCTGACCGCATTGGTGGGTTATTCAGGCCTGCGCCCGACCATCCATGCCATTAAGGCGGGAAAAGCCATTGCTTTGGCCAACAAAGAGACCTTGGTGGTGGCTGGAGAGTTGATTACGGCCCTTGCCTTCGAACACAAAGTGCCGATTCTTCCGGTAGATTCTGAACATTCCGCCATTTTCCAATGTTTGAATGGCGAACGAAGCCCGATCGAGAAAATTCTGCTCACGGCTTCGGGCGGTCCTTTTCGTCTCAAAAGCATGGACGAATTGAAAAAAGTGACTAAAAACGATGCCCTGAAGCATCCCAACTGGAACATGGGGGCGAAAGTGACCATCGATTCGGCTTCGATGATGAACAAGGGCTTCGAGATGATGGAGGCAAAATGGCTGTTCGGTGTTCCACCCGAACGGATACAAGTGCTGGTGCATCCCCAGTCGATCGTTCATTCCATGGTGCAGTTCGAAGATTCTTCGGTGATCGCCCAATTGGGAATGCCCGACATGCGCCTGCCCATCCAATATGCTTTGACATACCCCGAAAGGGTGAAAACGGATTTCGAGAGGGTGGATTTCTTTCAGTTGAATACCCTGACTTTCGAACAGCCTGATCTGGAAAAATTCAGGAACTTAGCCTTCGCCTACGAGGCTGTGGGCAAAGGGGGAAACCTGCCGTGCATTTTGAATGCTGCAAACGAGGTGGCTGTGGCGAATTTCCTGCAGGACAAAATCGGCTTTTTGGAAATGAGCCATGTTCTCGAACAGACGATGTGTAAGGCTTCGTTTGTGGCAAACCCCACCTACCAGGATTATGTGGAAACGGATACTGAATCACGCCGCATTGCCCTGGAATTGATTAGATTATAAATTTTACACTAAAAATAGCGAATGGAAACATTTTTAATTAAAGCACTTCAACTAATATTGAGCTTGTCGATTTTGGTGATTGTTCACGAATTCGGACATTTTCTTTTTGCCCGGATTTTCAAGATAAAAGTAGAAAAGTTTTACCTGTTTTTCGACCCTTGGTTTTCCCTTTTCAAATTTAAGCCCAAAGGTAGCGACACAGAATACGGTATAGGCTGGTTGCCGTTGGGCGGTTATGTGAAAATAGCGGGGATGATCGACGAATCGATGGACAAGGAGCAGATGGCTCAGCCCGAGCAACCTTGGGAATTCCGCTCCAAACCCGCTTGGCAACGCTTACTGGTGATGGTCGGTGGGGTCACTTTCAACGTGATTCTGGCCGTTTTCATTTATTCCATGATCGTTTTCTGCTGGGGCGACAAATACGTTTATTTCAAGGACCTGAAATACGGAATGTCTTTTAGCCAGGCGGCTAAGAATGCGGGATTTCACGATGGCGACAAAGTCGTGAGTGCGGATGGCAAGTTGCTGAAATTGAGGATGGATAAAACCCTTGACATGAATACCTACATGGCATTTGCAGATGCTAAAGTGGTGGAGGTGATTCGTGGTGGGCAGTCGGTGAAAATCAACCTGCCGCTGCATTTTGCAGATAGCCTCATCGCTTCCAAGAAAATAGCTTACCAGCCCCGGACTACAGCCGTCATTGACAGCTTGCTGGCCGGAGGTAATGCGGAAAAAAGCGGATTACAAAAGGGAGACAGCATTGTGCAAGTGAATGGGAAAACCATCGCTTCGTTCAATGAACTGCGGACTCTGATTTCCGAAAACAAGAACAAAAACATCACTTTGGGCTATTACCGGGGGGATTCGTTGATGAGCACCCAGGCTTTTGTGGACAGCACGGCCACCTTGGGCTTTTACGCGGCTTCGTTTGACAAGAGCATTTTCAAGGCCGACAAATATAGCTTCCTCTCAGCTTTGCCTGCTGGCATCAAGCTGGCTAAAGAAACCTTGGAGGGGTACATCGCTCAGTTCCGGTTTGTGTTCACCAAAGAAGGGGCCTCCAACTTGGGCGGATTTGCGGCCATTGGCAATCTCTTCCCCGCTGAGTGGAACTGGCAGGGATTTTGGTTCATGACCGCTTTCTTGTCAGTGATCCTGGCTGTGATGAATATCCTGCCGATCCCCGCATTGGATGGCGGACACGTGATGTTCCTGCTCTACGAAGTGGTGACTCGTCGCAAGCCGAATGAAAAATTTGTGGAATATGCCACGATGGCTGGAATGGGTTTGCTCGTCCTACTTCTGCTCTATGCAAACGGCAACGACATTTTTAAAGCGATATTTAAGTAAAAGGAAGGCTGATTCGCAAAACAGCTTTCAATCAATAATGGCTAACTGGCTAAGGATATGATAAAGACTACTGTGACAGAACTGATAAAAGGGGATAAGACTGCTTTCTCTTTTGAAATTTTGCCGCCGCTCAAGGGGAACAGCATCGAAAAGGTGTATAAGATCATCGACAAGTTGCGCGAGTTCGATCCCAAATACATCAACATCACCACGCACCAAAGCGAAAATATATACAAGGAATTTCCCGATGGTGCCATTCGTAAGGTGAATGTGCGCAAGCGTCCGGGGTCTGTGGCAATTGCTGCTGCCATCCAGAACAAATACGGCATCACGGCCATTCCCCACATGATCTGCAAAGGCTTTTCGCGGGAAGAGACTGAATATGCCATGATTGACCTCAACTTTCTGGGGATCTATAACCTGCTGTTGCTGCGTGGAGATGCCCACAAGGAAGGCCCGAAGTTTGAAGGCACATTCAATAGCTATGCCACCGACCTACAGAAACAGGTGGCGGACTTCAATCAGGGAATCTCGGCCGATGGAAGCACCTTCGAAAAATTCGAAACGCCGTTTTCTTACGGAATGGCGTGCTATCCCGAAAAGCACGAGGAGGCTCCCAATCTGGAGTCAGATATTTTTTATGCCAAGATGAAACAGGATCAAGGTGCGGAATACCTTGTCACACAGATGTTTTTCGACAACGAAAAATATTTCTCATTTGTGGAAAAATGCCGCCAAACTGGCATCACCATCCCAATCATACCGGGGGTGAAGCCGATTGTCACCCGCGATCAATTGACCGTCCTTCCCCGCATTTTCCGTTCCGAAATTCCGGTGGAATTGGCCACCGATCTGTTGAAATGTAAGACAGACGACGAAGCCAAGGCCGTTGGCGTGGAATGGGGAATCCAGCAATGCCGCGATTTGGTCAAACGTGGCGTGCCCAGCCTGCATTTCTACTCGCTGATGGCTTCTGAAAGTGTGAAGCGCATTGCGAAGGAGATTTATTGACAGGTAAATTTGTAAATACGCGAGTTCACGAATTTCACAATTTATTCTTACATTTACAAGTTGGCTAATTTAGCCTCTAAATAATAGATACACGGTGCTTTTCAAAGATATAATAGGACAAGATGACATAAAAGCAAGGCTTATACGTTCGGTGAAAGATGGATTCATGCCGCATGCGCAGCTTTTTTGCGGGGCCGAAGGGGTGGGCAAGCTGCCTCTTGCCATTGCCTATGCCCAATATCTGAATTGCGAAAACCCCGGAGCCGAAGATTCTTGCGGCGTGTGTCCTTCCTGCGTGAAATACGGCCATTTGGTTCATCCCGACTTGCATTTTGTGTTTCCCGTGGTCAAAAAGGAGAAGCGTGAAGTCTCGGACGATTATATTCCCGAATGGAGGATGCAGGTGAACAGCTCCCCCTATTTTTCGTATGACCAGTGGCTTACCTCCATCCATGCCGAAAATTCGCAAGGGATGATTTATGTCAAGGAAAGCGATGCGATCATCCGCAAGCTCAATCTCCGTATCTACGAAGGTCGCTACAAGGTGATGATCGTTTGGTTGCCCGAAAAGATGAACGAGGAAGCCGCCAACAAACTCTTGAAAATTCTGGAAGAACCTACGCCGAACACCCTCTTTTTGCTGGTGTCCAATGCTCCCGATCAGCTCCTGACCACTATCCAGTCGAGGTGTCAAAGGATAAATGTCCGGCCCATCGGCAAGCAGCAGGTGGAAGCTGCACTCAGACATAATTTTGGGCTCGACGAAAGTGCGGCAGCCGAAGTGGCGCACATTTCCAAAGGGAGTTTCGTGAAAGCCTTGGAAACAATCAGCACGGGCGAAGAGCATCGCTTCTTTTTTCAATTGTTTGTGGAAATGATGCGGGCATCTTATTCCCGGAATATAAAAAAAATAAAGGCGGTGGCCGAAGAATTGAGCCGGGTGGGGCGCGAGAAGCAAAAAAACTTTCTGAGCTATTGCCAACTGATGGTGAGGGAGTATTTTGTAAGCAACGTGCATCGCCCCGAACTGGTGTACCTCAATAGAGAGGAAGCACAATTTGGACAAAGATTTGCACCGTTCATCAACGAGCGGAATGTGGAGGAGTTTGTCTCCGAACTCGAACTGGCATCGCGGCACATCGAGCAAAACGTGAATGCCAAAATGGTGTTTTTCGACATTTGCCTGAAAATAACTTTGCTCATAAAAAGATAATATATAAACCCACAAAGCCGAAAAAAGGGGCTTTGTTTTATTCATTTAATAATTTATATAACGATGACCGAAAATTTAAATATACAGTCGGAGAAAAACTCCGGAATGACTCTCACCGGCACGGAAACAGCCGAGAAGGAACCAAAATCCTTCAAGGGATGCGGCTGCAAGCCCAAAGGTTGCGGTTCGTGTACGACCCGGGCTACAAAGTTGGAAGTATATGATTGGTTGAGTGATATTCCTGAATCGGAAGAGGCCTCCAAAATGGTGGAAGTACAGTTCAAAAACACCCGTAAGGGCTACTACCTCAACAGTAACAACATGGATCTCTATGCCGGCGACATGGTGGCGGTGGAGGCTTCTCCCGGACACGACATAGGCTATGTCACCCTGACGGGGAAGCTCGTGCAGATCCAGATGAAAAAAAACAATTTCCGTCCTCACCAGGGAGACCAGAAACGGGTGTACCGCATTGCGAAACCGGTGGACATTGAAAAATACGAACAAGCCAAATTGCAGGAACACACCACCATGATCCGGGCACGGGAAATAGCCGAAAACCTGGGCCTTCAAATGAAAATCGGAGATGTGGAATACCAAGGCGACGGCAACAAAGCCATTTTCTACTACATCGCGGACGAGCGTGTCGATTTTCGCCAATTGATTAAGGTGTTTGCCGAAGAATTTCATGTCCGCATCGAGATGAAGCAGATCGGCGCACGCCAGGAAGCCGGACGCATCGGCGGAATCGGACCTTGCGGTCGCGAATTGTGCTGCTCGTCGTGGATGTCCAACTTCGTGTCTGTTTCCACATCGGCAGCCCGCTACCAGGATATATCGCTCAATCCTCAAAAACTGGCTGGTCAATGCGGTAAATTGAAATGTTGCCTCAACTACGAGATTGACCAATACGTGGAAGCACACAAGCAGTTGCCATCGCAGGAAGTGGCTCTCGAAACATTGGACGGTAGCTTCTATCACTTCAAGACCGATGTCTTTTCGGGACGGATGACTTATTCGTCGTCTCGGTCAGTGGCTGCCAATTTGGTGACTATCCCCAAAGAACGTGTGTTCGAAATCATACAGATGAACAAGGCGGGCACAAAGCCTAAAAGTTTGAGCGAAAGTAGTACTTTGGAAGTAGATCCGAAACGTGCCTATAACGATGTGCTTGAAAATGAAAGCATCACTCGCTTTGATAGTGCCAAGAAGAAAAAGAAGAAGCTCAACCGCAATCAGAACGGGCAACCCCGCAGTCAGGAAGCTTCGCCGCAAGCCGCAGGTGAGCAGCCCCGTCGTGAGAATCGAAGCAACAATGGAAACAATGGCGGAGGAAGGCGCGAAGACCGACCCCGGAATCCTTCCCGTCCCGACAGGGAACAGCAGGCCGGTGCGAATAACTCGAACAATAATCCCAACAAGCAGCGGGGAAACGGGAATCGTCCTCCCCAAAGCAACAATGGACAGCGAAAGGAATTTAAGAAGAAAAATGATACTCCTTCTGAAAACTAATTATTGGCAAGCAGTGGCCACCGCCTTACTTTTGGTGGTGGTCACCTCTTGTGACAACCGCGAAGCCTACCATCAGTTTCAGGATGTCAAGAACACGTCTTGGGCTAAGGCCGACTCGCTCAGTTTCCTCATCGACACCACCTCCATACAGCCAGGACTTGCCTACGACATCCGGCTGGAGACGGTGAACAATGTGAATTTTCCCTATCAAAACCTGTGGTTATTTGTCCGTTCCAACATCGAGAACGAAAAAATCTTCCACCAGGACACGATTCAGATCAAGCTTGCCGACATGTATGGCAAATGGCTCGGTTCGGGTTTCGGATCCTATTATCAGAACTCTGTGCTGCTTCGACAAAGAATTGTCTTTCCCCAAAAAAGAAACTATAAGATTCAGGTGATTCAAGGTATGCGTGACGAACCGCTTGCCGGAATCGAAAAAGTGGGGGTGAAGATCAGCCGGACTCAATAAATCCTGCGATGCAACTTGGCGGAAGAGGTCGCTTATCCCTTCGTTTGCTTGAACCGCAGAAGTGCCTCCTCATAACGTTTTGCCGACGAACTTTTTGTTTCCTGAGCTTTTTTGAGGGCTATCTCTTCGTGATGAATCGCTTCTGAGGCGAACCCGAGTTCAAAGAGTATGTGCGCATAAGTGTTGTTGATCTGCATGTCTTCAGGGTATAACCGATATGCCTGCTCTGCCCATTCTTTGGCCTTACTAAGTGCCGTTTTGTCGTCAAATGTCTTATAATTTTGATAGATGAAGTTGCAAAGGCTGTTGTATTCATAGTATGCGATGTTTTTACCGTCTAATGCGTAATAAGTGGTGGTAGCATCGATGAATTTTTTCCACAATGACAGGTCTTTCTTGTCCGACCTGCTCCAGTAGAAAGTCTCGCGGTAGGAGATAAGTGCTTTCGCCTCTGCAAAAATAGCCGGATCTGCTTTTTCGAGCAAATGATACTTGAGGCTATCGTCCATGTTCGCGAGTATCAATTGGCGCATTTTTTTCTTTACCTCTTTTTCTCCGTACCTCTTTGCATATTCGGACCGGTGTTTTACGAAAAACTGAAATTGCTCCCCTTCGACGGTATAGTCAAATCCATTATATAGCCTCCATGAATCTTCGGATAATCTTTGTTTGGCGGATTTGTTCTTGAAATATTCCTTGATAAGCTTATTGCAGTCGGGGCTGTAATTGTCCATTGAAAGATATTCCGAGATTGTGTTGGCTGAACGGTCTCCGTGGGCAATCTTTTCTTTTATTGCCTTGAAGTTGGCTTTGTTGTCGAGTGCTATTTTAGCCACACGCAATAGGTCTGCCTCTTCTCCTGCTCCGATCGACATGTGCTCAATCTCGCCTTTAGAGTTCAGAAACAACAGCGTGGGATATGCCCTTATGTTGTATTTTTTTCTGATGAGCAAGCCCTCGGGCGTTTCCATGTCGAATGAAACGTTGGTGAAGTTGGCATTGAAGAACTCACCGACCGTCTTCAGCGGAAAGATGTCTGATGCGAGGTGCCTGCAAGGCCCACACCATTGCGTGTAGCAATCCATGAAAATCATTTTTCCCTCTTTGGCGGATTGTTGGAGTGCAGCTTCCAAAGTCGGAACTTCGGCGAATTCTATGCCAAGGTTTTTCACCTCAGGGATTCTTACCCATTGTTCGTCTATGGGTTCAAATTCAACTTTATGGTCTTCAGCTTCAAAATTTGGACTGATGTAATTGCCTTTTAAATGGAGGGTGTCGTTCTTGATCGTAAAATTGTAGAGGTTGGCTGCTTGCTCCTGGTTGTGCACGGTGACCAATGTCTCGCTGTCGATGATGCTGTATTTTCCTCCGTTGTAGATTGTCCCGTTTGTTCGGCGTGATTCAAAACTGTGATCCTTCTTGAAGACCATCGTTCTCTCTGAATTTACATTTTGAGTTGAGTCAAGCACTGTTTTCCATGCTGTGCCTTCGAGCGCTTCCGCCTTCTTGCCTTGGGAATAGGGGCAGAGGGCGCAACACCACAACGCAATGATGAGCGGGGTGAATTTGGATTTGATTTTCATTTTGATGTACTGTTAGAGGGTTTTCCAAGCTATTTTTTCTCTGAGTTTACCACCTTCAGCTCTTCGGGGTTTATCCTTTTCCATGTCTGGTTGTAGGTGTTGTTTTGCCCTTCCAATATGAGCAAATCGCCTTTGAAGGTGATCTTGAAAATATTCACTCTGCCCGTATAGCCAACGATTTGAGGATTAGAATGTGTGATGGTTTCGGTGTAGGTGTCCTTATCAAGGGTGTAGGTTCCCAGAAGCTCGGCCATGAACATTTTCTTTTCTTTGTCAATGACCATCACGGTGAACGTTTCGGGTGTGATAACCTTGATCTCAGCAGCGTTGTTGGAATACATTGATTCTCCCTGTGCATTGCATTGAATCCAGGTTCCGAGCATGGGGTTGGTGTTTTCCTGCTTTTGAGCGTGCATGAAGTTTGTTCCCGCAAATATTATGCACAGAACAAGCGTTGTGAGGATTGTAAGCTTTTTCATTTTGTTAGTTTTAAAATTAAATAAATCGATCACGTATGCGTATATCCTGTTGTTGACCAAGATATTCTTTTTCTCAATCGAGGGGCTATCGGAATCTGTTTCTGGAGATGTAAGGTCTGTCTTGTCTTCATAATCCAAGGCTGCAAATATTGCTTTCACCGTATAACTCCGGGGTTCCACTTCGCCCGATTCAATCCGCTGCAGGGTCCTGATGTTCAGGTTGCATTTGTTTACAAGTTCCTCTTGCGTGTAACCCTTCGCTTTGCGAAGCTCTACAATCTTTTTTCCTAATGCGGGTTGATTCATGACTTGTTAAATACGTGACAAATTTATATTAATTTCTTGATCTGTTATGCTGTTTTGTTTACGGCATTCTTACGGCAAATACCTGACATTTGGCTTGTTCATTGGTTTGAATGGCCTCGATTGCAGCCCTTATTTTGAAATTCCGCTCTTTTCGTTTACTTATTGTGTTTCTGTAAACGTGGATGGAGGCAAATGTACAAAATTTTGGATACTGAATGTGCTGCGAGATAAGATAAGTTTGCGGGCAAGACCGAGGTGTGCTGCGACCTTCAGCATGTCTGTATCTGGGAAAATTGCAGGTGCAATTTTTTCTGCATTTAGATAAAATGGCAAAGTTTTGTATAAATTTGCGCTTCGGTAATTTATGCAAAATTTTTGATGCTTTAAGGGAAGCATATTCAGCACATGGGTAAACTCAAAACTCTTTTATTGCTTGTCGTTTTAATTGTAGCAAATACAGGCAAAACTTATTCTCAACAAGACTCTATTGCCAAATACCTCGATGATAAAGGACTTTCGTCCTACAAGAGAATAATAAAGACTGATTTGTCACAAATTCTCCAAGGAAACTGGATGCTAATTGTGGAGCAGGAGATCAAAGGGAATTTTAGGATGGAAGCAGGGGCTGGCCTTCTCACGGCTTTCCTTTACAAGCCTTTTCGGAAGGCATTGTACCACGATGGGACAGAGGTGAACAAAAAGAAATTGGAGTCAGTGACGATGAAGCCCGGTTTTAGCCTGTATGTGTCGCCAAGACTCACCAGTATTAGATTCCCGTCTTATTATTTTAGTGCCAATCTGCTCTCCGATTATTATTTCAAGCAATTGCTTGTGACTGAATTGACATTGACCATTGGAAAGGAAATAAACCTGTCGAACAAGTTTGTATTGGACGTCAATGCAGGCTTGGGGGTGGATGCGCATTGGTCGTTTGACGGATATTATTTTTCCCATAAAACAATGCTCTTTGACGGCAGAAGCCTGTCGCATCACAATACAGTCTCGTTGATGTTTCCCATCAATGTAAAATTAGGATACAGATTGAAATAACCTGAAAAAAACAGTTCAAAATGAAAAAAAGCACTATCCTGCATGTGTTATCTACAGTGATTCTACTCTCCTTTTTTATGTCTCAGCGTGCTTTTTCGCAAGAGGAATCACCCAATGACATTCATTGGGTCAACAAGTTGAAAGTGCCATTTGTACAAGACGTGGATGTCATGAAAATGGATGACAATGTAATCATTTATCAGTCTAACTACTTGAGAGGAATATACGGTGGGGGCGGTGCAAGCGACAAGAGTTGCTTGTACAGGATTGACTTGAAAAACGATCAAAGAATAGATAAACATGTTGAACTCAAGACTGGGGATAAGCGGAGGATTGTAGAGAAAATGATTTTCCGGGATAACAAGATTTTGGTCTATTCTTCTTTCAGAAACGAGGATCAAAAGAAATTCTATGTTTTTCAAGAAACAATCAATCCTGAGAATCTCGAACTGAATGGTGATGTGAAGAAAATCTTCGAAATGGATTGCAGCCAGGTGGAAGACGCCAAAATAAAGACGGCCAGCTCATCTATACTACAAGACAAAGGGCGAATAATTGTTTACGGCTCATTTGATGTCAAGGGTGGCGAGCAATGCTTTGTGAGCATTTACGACTCGCTTATGAATCAAAAGG
>MKRS01000194.1 GCA_001897035.1 Bacteroidales bacterium 45-6 | reverse complement strand
GCCTTCGGTCATATCGATGAAGTCAATCACGATAATGCCACCCATGTCCCTCAAGCGAAGCTGGCGCGCTATTTCTTCCGCAGCAGCCGAATTCACTTCGAAGGCATTATTTTCCTGTCCATTACCCGACTTGGACCTGTTCCCGCTGTTAACATCCACTACGTGCAAGGCTTCTGTGTGCTCGATTATCAGGTAAGCTCCATTACGGAAAGTAACCGTCTTGCCGAAAAGTGCCTTGACTTGCTTTGTGACCGAAAAGTTGTCGAAAATGGGCAATTCCCCATTGTAAAGCTTAACAATATCTTTTTTCTCGGGTTCTATGACCCTCAGGTATTCCTTAATGGCACTGTAAGAACTGTTGTCATTGATGTGGATTTCCTGAAACGAAGGATTGAATACGTCCCGGAGAAGTGCCAGGGTGCGGCTGCTTTCCTCTACGATGAGGGACGGTACTTTTTCCTTTTGTATTTTGGGAATGTTGTCATCCCATTTTAGTTGCAAAGCCTTCAATTCGGCATCGAGTTCCACCACTTTTTTACCTTCCGCTACGGTGCGTACAATCACGCCGAAGTTCTTGGGTTTGATGCTTTGGATCAGTTGCCGAAGACGTGCCCGCTCTTCTTTAGACTTGATTTTCTGGGAAATCGACACCTTGTCGTTGAAGGGTATCAGCACCAGGTAACGGCCAGCGAACGAGAGTTCGGCCGTGAGCCGCGGCCCTTTGGTGGAGATAGGTTCCTTGGCGATCTGTACCAGAATTTCTTGCCCGACTTTCAGCACGTCGGTGATGCTGCCTTCCTTGTCTATTTCCGGCAAAAGCTTGGCTTTGCTTATCAGCGGCGTCTTCTTCTTTTCGGAAACGGCAAACTTGTAGAATTTGTCGAAAGAACTAAAATGAGGACCGAGGTCGAGATAGTGAAGAAAAGCGTCCTTTTTGTAACCTATATCAATGAAAGCGGCATTCAAACCCGGCATAAGTTTCTTAACCTTGCCCACATAGATGTTTCCGACCGCATACGATTCGTTCGTAGCTTCTTTTTGAAGCTCAACCAATTTCTTGTCCTCAAGGACAGCTATCGAGACTTCGCCGGGCCGTACATCTATTATTAGTTCACTAACCACAATTTTTAATAAGTTAAAATTAATTTTCGCTTCTAATTTCAGAGATTACAAGGCATGGATGCCTTTCTGGCTCCTGCCTGTACTATAAACATGCAAAGAACAAACTTTGTTGTGAATTACGGCCAAGTTTGTTCTTTGCTAACTTTTGAGAAACAATAGATGTTTTTATTTTTTCTTTTTGTGCCTATTCTTTCTAAGTCTTTTTTTGCGCTTGTGCGTTGACATTTTATGTCTTTTTCTTTTTTTTCCGCTTGGCATGATTTTTTCTTTTTAAGTAATTAGTAAACCTTATTTCTTTATCTGAGCCACGAACGTTTTAGCGGGTTTGAAAGCCGGAATGTTGTGTTCGGGAATGATGATAGTCGTGTTTTTAGAAATATTGCGAGCTGTTTTTTCTGCTCTTTTCTTCACGATGAAGCTGCCGAATCCTCTTAAATAGACGTTGTCTTCTTTGCTCAACGATTCCTTCACTACTTCCATAAAAGATTCTACCGTAGTTAGAACTGTAACTTTGTCAATGCCAGTATTTTTGGCAATCTCGTTAACGATGTCCGCTTTTGTCATTGCTTTAATCTTTATATTATGATTTATAACTAATTTTTTGGATTGCAAATATATAGCTTTTTATTTAGTCTTGAAAACAGATGACTTCTTTTTTTTCTTAAAAGTTATTTATTGGGTTTCAGCTAAAATTTCCCCCGACATTTTCCTTTGCGATCCGGAAGTGTGGCCCGACCAATACTGTTTCAATAAAAGAAAAAAAACGAAAATCCTTGGGTAAAGATTTCCGTTGTGATTAGTTGCGGAGACCGGATTCGAACCGATGACCTTTGGGTTATGAGCCCAACGAGCTACCACTGCTCCACCCCGCGATTTTGTGAGTGCAAAGGTAGGTAAGATAAACGAAACAACCAAACTAATCCAACAGAATATTTATTTTTTATTCAATAAAATACATAAATCACTCATTTACTGGATATTGAATAATAAAAATTTTATCACCAATTATAATTCAACCCGAACCCGATCAACTCGTTGTACTGGAAGTAGCCCAAGCTGGCGTCCCTTTTGGACGATGCAACGCCGTCATCGTAACGCAAATAAAGGTAAATGGTGGATGACAGAAGTCGGGTGAAAGCGAAGTTAAATTTGTTTTCGCTCTCGACGATCACTTTCGAATAGCTCGTAAAATATTTCAGCCGCGAGGACAGGGTAGCGTTTCGGTTGTAATTATATGTCAGGTTGGCGTTGTAGGTGGAACCAATGTCCAATTTGGCCTTTTTGCCTTTGGTCACGCCAAAATTTGTTTCATCCACGGCATCATCCCCCACGAAGGTGTAATTGATGGAGAGAGGCGAAAGATCGAAGCTCAATGCCAGCTTGCGGTATTTGTCCACCTTTGAATTCCGGCTCAAGCTATAAGTCATACCTATCCCCGTATTCACCACCAAGGGGGAGAACAAGGCTGACTTGGGGTTGGAACTGTTTATCTTGTAGCTGCGGAAAAGCGGAGTCTTTATTTCGTTGGTTAGTGTATATGACCACTTCGAGTTTAAGCTTAGCCCAACCACGGAATAAGCCCGGAGATAGTCTTCGCTGATGCTTAGGTTGTGGAGCGTGTCTGCGGGAGTTTTTTGGAAATTCAGCTTCCATTCGATGGTGTTATTCCACGAAACTTTGTCCTTTTTGTAGTTGAGCAAGATTTTGTGGTAATTGATGACGCTGTAATTGTTGTTTCCTCCTGCGTACCAGTTGTCGGAATATTGGTTCTGGTTTATTTGGAGCGAATGCTCCCCGCTTTTCATCCAGTAAATCCTTCTGGGGACGTATTTCTCCAATGCTATTTTCGTATTCAGATCCGATCGCTTACCGCTTATCTTGTCCTTGAATTCCCTCGGCGAAAGCATTGTTTGGTTGTCTATGAATCCAGTTCCATTGAACGAGAAGGCGCTGTACCTGACAAAAGCCGGATTGCTTATGAAATAATTCCGCCGGACGGATTGAACCCAGTTGTCTTGGCGGATGCTGGGCAAGAGAGTGGCGCCTGGAGGTATAAGATGAAAATCAGCTCCCAAAAGCAGGCTTTTGCCTTTAGCAGGAGACAGAAAATTGAGGTCAGAAGGCAGTATCTGGCCATCGAAGACCACAGGTAGAAACAAGGGGTTGTAGAATATGGTGTCGCGAAAGGTCGTTCTGTTGTCGATGGGCGTCCAGTTGTTGCCTACAAGCTTCAGGATGCCGTCCTGACGGACGTACCGCGCCGAGTCTATCGTCACCGTGTCAGGCCTGTCGGCCTCGTGCAATAATAGCCTAACAGGAGAAAACCCGTTGGCTGATATATGTTGCGGAAGTGAAAACAATAATGCGTAAATCGCCAAAACACTGATCAATCTGTTCATGTCTATCGTTTTAAAGGCAATTGCCTGAATACAGGCCTGCGTCCCTTTGTTGTATTTTCCTTAAGTTCTCTCCATAAAGTCCGAACAAGCGCCGGAGCAGCATCATCCCTCAATCTTCGACTGACGCAAATTTAAGGCACACGGGCTTGTCTATTTGAATATCCTTGTTCATGTTAGTGAGCATTCCCGTCGATTGGTTGATCGAAAACACCTGTATCGAATTGCTGTCGCGGTTAGCCACAAGCAGCATTCTGCCGTTTGGCGTGATGATGAAATTCCGAGGGTGAACCCCAGTTGGCTGGTATCCGATCTTCGTGAGCTTGCCATCCGTCTTTGACACAGAGAAGATCGATACCCCATCCTGCTTGAGACGGTGAGACGTGTAGAGAAATCTTCCGTCGGGAGTGATATGAATGTCTGCGCTTCCTTTTCCTTTGAACCCATCGGCGGTCAGGGTCTGTACTTCCTTGATTTTGCCGTCGTGGTAGTCGAAGACGTTCACTTTGCCCGAAAGCTCGCTCAGGAGGTAGAGATGTTTCCCGTTGGGGCTGAAGGCCAGGTGCCTCGGGCCGGAACCGATTTCAAGATCCACCACGCTGAGCTTGGTGGTACTCAATAACTCGCTGGCCTTTTGGGCGTGTTCGTTCACCTCGAAGCAATAGAGCCGGTCTTTCCCAAGGTCTGTGGCCAGAAGATATTTTCCATCAGGGCTAAATACTGTCGTGTGGAGGTGCGACTTTCTTCGATAGGCCTGTTTGGGCCCTTGCCGGAAACCAATAACATCCCTGTCATTCGAAAGGGTACCATCCTTCTCGACGCGGATGACCGATATGGTACCACCCAAATAATTGGCTGTCAGCACAAACTTCCCCGTTGGATCCAGGTTGATGTAGCAAGGGGCACCTCCATCTGTTTTGGTGGAATTTTCAAGATCTAAAACGGAAGTTTTTCTATCGAAAGCGAAAGCGTTGGCACACGCACTCGTATCTTCGTTTTCGGTCACGGAATAAACCCGGTTGTTGTTTTTGCTCAAGGTGAGGTAGGACGGGTTCTCTACCGACGTCGATTGGCTAAGGTAGTCACTGCCACCGTTCACCGTATCGAATCGGTAAACATAGATGCCATCGCTTCCACCAGTGGTGTAAGTTCCGATAAGTAGGAAAAGGCTGTTAGCCATATTTACATTTCCGATCGACACGTTTTTCTTTTTGATTTTGACATCGGTGCAAGCCGCAACCTGCAGCAACGACATGGATGCAACCAAGAAAACCCGAATGCTTGAAAGGCCCATAGTTTTTTTGCTTTTTAATGTAATGCGGACAATTAGCGGAGAGGTGGAACCGCCCCGTTAGTGACAACAATGCTTCTTAGATGAACGAACAAAATAAATAAAACAAATTCAAACAAGCAACCATAGATGCTGTTAAATTGAAGAAACTGAATATAAAATTACTCAAGGACTTTCGCTGGCCTAAGTGGTTATCCCGCTTAAAAAATGCACGATAAGATTTTTCTTTTCCAAAATATTTCATATCTTTGCACTCCAAAACGAATAGAATAACAAATAAATAAACATATACAACAATGAAAAAGGGAATTCATCCTGAATCTTATCGCCCTGTTGTCTTCAAAGACATGTCGAATGAAGATATCTTTATTTCTCGTTCTACAATTCAGGCCAGAGAAACCATCGAAATCGACGGCGTAACCTATCCTTTGGTAAAGCTTGAAATCACAAGCTCTTCTCACCCGTTCTACACAGGAAAGCAGAAATTGGTGGATACTGCTGGTCGTGTGGACAAATTCATGAGCAGATATGCAAAACGCGCACAAAACAAGAAATAATTTTTTTTGTTTAGGTATTTGATACAAAACATCGCTTCTTCATTTTATGGAGAAGCGTTTTTGTTTTATAATGCTTTGAGCTTTGCCTTTTATCCTACCGTTCAAACAAATTTTTGAAGCCATGTGGAGCACAACGCATGTATTGTGCTGGAGCTTTCGCCTTGTCGCCTAATGCAGCTGCGGCATGCCATCCCCAACGCGGGTCAAACAATATGCCCCGCCCTATTGCAATCAAATCTGCTTCCCCTTCAGCTATTGCGTTTTCCGCATCGTGAGGATTGGTGATTAGGCCTACTCCGATCACAGGGACATTTATTTCTTCTCGAATGGCTTTGGCAAATGGAAGCTGATAGCCGGCACCCAAAGGTGGCAGTTGCTGAAGGTTGCTGTCAAGACCACCCGTTGAAACATGGATATAGGCAGTACCTCTTTTTTCTAATTCTTGCGACAAGGCAATACTTTGTGGTAAATCCCAACCTCCCTCAATCCAATCGGTGGCTGAAATCCTTATTCCTACTGCAATTTCCGAAGAAACGGCCGTTTTGATAGCTTCCAAGACCTGGGTCACAAGACGGATTCTGTTGTCGAAACTTCCACCATAGTTATCTGAACGATGGTTTGTTATCGGCGATAGAAACTGGTGTAACAAATAGCCATGGGCGGCATGGATTTCAATTGCATCAAATCCGATTTCAGCAGCCCGCTTTGCGGTGTGCGCAAAATCCCCGATGATTTTTTCTATTTCAAGCAAGGAAAGCTCTTTGGGGAGGGTGCCTCCGATGGATTGCGCTATTGCTGAAGGGGCGTAGGTTTGCCAGCCTTGCGGCTGATCGGGGGCGACGTATCCGCCGCCTTTCCATGGAAGATTGGTGGAAGCTTTGCGCCCTGCATGCGAGATTTGCAAAGCCAATGATATTTGAGAATGCTGACGTATAAAGTCCACTACACGGCGCAGAGCCATGGCAGTCTCGTTATCCCACAAACCTAAGTCTGCATGCGAGATTCGTCCTTCAGGGGTCACTGCAGTAGCTTCAAAAATCAATAGTCCAGCTCCAGAGAAAGCTAAATTACCGTAATGGGACAGGTGCCATTCGTTGGCAAGTCCTCCAGAAGCGGAGTATTGGCACATGGGGGGAACTACAATTCTGTTTTGCAGATTAAGATCCCCGATTTTTATTTCAGAAAATAATTTACTTCCCATCGGAATTTTCATTTAGGTAATAGGGTAACTGATACGCTAACAGCGATGACGATATGACTTCATTTATCGCTTTTTAAGAATGCTGTTTATCACCCGAACTGTCGAAATCAGCTTCCCCGTGGAGGTGAACACATCCACATTCCAGACATGAGAGGAACGCCCTTTGTGGACGATGGTACCCACCGCTCGCACAGTGTCGCCTTGATGCGCGGAAGATATGTGATTGCCGCTCACTTGCATCCCCACAGCGATCTCATCGGGTTGGCACAAAAACAAAGATCCCAGCCCGGCCAAGGTTTCGGCCAAGGCCAAGGTTGCTCCCCCATGCAAAACGCCAAAAGGCTGCCTTGTGCGCTCGTCCACCGGCATGGTGGCCTCGATGCGTTCTTCGTCCACATAGGTGTATTGAATCCCAAGGTTTCCCATCAAGGCATGCTTCGAGCTTGCATTTAATTGCTCAAGCGGAATTTTTGACGGCGGTATCTCTGCCAAAAATGCCTTTTCAACAGCCACCGCCACCCCGTCCTCGTCGTTCGAGAGGGTAATGGTATCGGCACAAGCCTTCACCGAGTCCTGGGCATTGCCCATCGCCACACCAAGCCCCGCAAGCTGTATCATCGAGAAATCGCGAACACCGTCGCCAATCACAATAATTTCCTTGGGACTTACCTGGAGCTTCTCCAACAAAATCGCGAGAGTGTTTGCCTTGTCGATGAACGGCGGCACAAATTCAAGGAAATGAGGTTCCGAACGAATCACGTCCAGCGATCCGCTAAGTCGTTTCTTCCATTGGTCTTCAAGTTCCACCAACGCCTTTTCGTTGTCGCTGACAAGGACACACTTACAAGGCCAAAAATCGATGGATTCGACAAAATTGCTTGTTTCAATCAACCGCATGTTGTTTATTTCCGACTCATGGCGTATGTGGGGATTGTTGGGATTGTTGGTCACGATAAAATCCAAATGGTAAGTGAAAATATCGAACCCGTATTCTTTGGCTTTCTCCTCCAAAAACGGGATCAGTTCGGGATCAATCCTTTTTTCAAAAAGAAGTTCGTTGTGTCCTTTCTGGCACTTAAAAATTTGCCCCCCGTTGTAAGAGAGGAAATACCCTTCATAATTCTTCAACTCGATCGACTCCGCTATTGGTTTCAGCCCATAGGTGGGCCTTCCCGATGCCAGAACGATTTTCACTCCCATCTGTTGAGCTTTGCGCAGAGTAGCATGGGTTCTTTTCGAGATTTGTTTGTCACTGTTGAGCAATGTGCCGTCAACATCCAAAACAAGCAGCTTGTATTCCATATTTCGTCAAATATAAGTTTCGCACAGGTTCGTGCCATGTTTTCCTAATTGATTGTTTTTCTTGCCAAATCATCATTTTGGGGATGAACAAAATCTCTCCGGTTTCTGATGCAGTGACCAAAGGATGGCTTCAAGCCTGTACAGAATAATTCACTTCTGAATGTTTGCCATGAACAAAGATAATCATTGGCTTAAAACTACTGCTATCTCGCCTTTGAATTTTTTGCTTGAAAAAAGAACAAGGGTTTCGCCCATCGAGACTCTTATTTTATGTTAAGACCATCCGAAAAGGAGGCTTTTTTCCACATACGAAAGCCTTGCATCCCTTTTTCCGACACGGCTGCATCCACATTTGCATTTTTTTGCTTATCTTGTAACGTTTTTCCATGAAAAAGGCTTTACGAACGCCGCGAAGGCGGTGAAAATGAAGGTGCAAGTTTTATTTGCTCAAAAACACCGCTATTTTTTTCTTAAAATCAGAGCGTTCGACACATTCGCATTTGCGCGGCCACTTTTTTTCATGTAAAAACCTTGTTATTATCTAATTGAAGACCTTTTTTGTTTCATGAAAACGCCTTTATGTATAATCGATCTAAATAATGGAAAACAACCGAAAAAAACACGGAAAAGCTTCATGGAGTTGGCATTTTAGGCTAATTTTGCACGGCTATAAATAGAGATTGAAAATACTTATAAGGCATAGTTGCCGTATATTGTTCACCAATGACAATTCAAATCTATTCAAATAACTAAAACTATTTCTTTTTATGAGTTGGTTACTAAATTCTTCTATCGGAAGGAAACTGATAATGAGCGTTTCAGGATTCTTTCTTGTATTTTTTCTAATTTTCCATGCGACAATGAATATGGTGGCTGTCTTTTCGGAAGATGCTTACAATACGATTTGTGGCTTGCTGGGAGCTAACTGGTACGCCGTAGCGGGAACAGCCGTTCTGGGTGGATTCGTTGCCATCCATTTCATCTACGCCTTGTTGCTGACATTGCAAAACCGCAAGGCACGCGGAAATGCAAATTACGCAGTTTCGGTGCGTCCTTCAGGAGTGGAATGGGCATCTCAAAACATGTTTGTGCTGGGTATCATCATCGTTGGCTTCATGCTGTTGCACTTCAGCCAATTTTGGTATAAAATGATGTTCACCGAACTCATGGGACACCACGAAGTAGCACTTGGAACAAGCACTGTGAGCCCGAAAGACGGAGCAGAGTTTGTCAAATTCTATTTTAGCCACCTTTGGGTTGTTGTAGCTTACTTGATTTGGTACGTTGCATTGTGGTTCCACCTTTCCCATGGCATTTGGAGTGCATTCCAAACCATCGGCACAAGCGGGAAAATATGGTTGAGCCGCTGGAAAGTGATCGGCAACATCTTTGCAACAGTTGTCATGTTGGCCTTTGCTTTTGTCACCATTTACTTTTATGCAAGATCTGTCATCGATCCTTCTACAGTTGCAATGTACTACTAATTAGAAGATTGAATTCAATTAATAATTAGATTAAAAGAAAATAAACAGTTATGACTACAATATTAGATCCAAAAAAAGACTCGAAAATTCCGGAAGGTCCTTTGGCCGAAAAATGGACAAGCTATAAAGGTCACCAGAAGTTGGTGAACCCAGCCAACAAACGCCGCCTCGACATCATCGTTGTTGGAACAGGTTTGGCTGGAGGCTCGGCGGCTGCTTCACTGGGAGAGCTGGGCTTCAACGTGTTGAACTTCTGTATCCAAGATTCACCTCGCCGTGCACACTCCATTGCGGCACAAGGGGGTATAAACGCTGCCAAGAATTATCAAAATGACGGTGACTCGGTTTACCGTTTGTTCTACGATACGATCAAAGGTGGAGACTACCGTGCCCGTGAAGCAAACGTTCATCGTTTGGCTGAAGTGTCGAACAACATTATCGACCAATGCGTGGCGCAAGGTGTTCCTTTTGCCCGCGAATATGGAGGCTTGCTGGACAACCGCTCTTTCGGTGGTGCTCAGGTTTCCCGTACATTTTATGCGAAAGGTCAAACCGGACAACAGTTGTTGCTGGGAGCTTATTCCGCATTGAGCCGCCAAGTAGCCAAAGGCAGCGTGAAGCTGTATTCCCGCTACGAAATGTTGGACGTGGTTATCATCGATGGCCGTGCCCGTGGTATCATCGCCCGCAACTTGGTGACAGGCGAAATCGAACGTTTCTCTGCCCACGCCGTTGTGCTTGGAACAGGTGGATACGGAAACACATTCTTCCTTTCCACAAACGCGATGGGTTCCAATGGATCGCCATTAATCCAGGCGTATAAAAAGGGTGCATATTTTGCAAATCCATGTTATGCTCAGATCCACCCTACATGTATCCCTGTCCACGGAGAATTCCAATCAAAATTGACCTTGATGTCCGAATCTCTTCGTAACGACGGTCGCATTTGGGTGCCTAAGAAAAAAGAAGATGCGGAAGCTATTCGTGCAGGAAAATTGAAACCGACACAAATCAAAGAAGAAGACCGCGACTATTACTTGGAAAGACGTTACCCTGCATTCGGTAACTTGGTTCCTCGTGACGTGGCTTCCCGTGCAGCCAAAGAAAGATGCGATGCCGGTTTTGGTGTGAACAACACAGGTCTGGCCGTTTACCTTGACTTCTCTGCTGCCATCCAACGTCTTGGCAAGAGTGTGGTGGAAGCCAAATACGGCAACTTGTTCCAGATGTACGAAAAAATCGTGGACGAAAACCCTTACGAAACTCCGATGATGATATACCCTGCCATTCACTACACAATGGGTGGAATCTGGGTGGATTACGAATTGCAAACATCCATCAAAGGATTGTTCGCCATCGGTGAAGCCAACTTCTCAGACCACGGAGCTAACCGTTTGGGAGCTTCTGCGTTGATGCAAGGTTTGGCTGACGGATATTTCGTATTGCCTTATACTATCCAAAACTATTTGGCCGATCAAATCACTGTTCCTCGCTTCAGCACATCGCTTCCCGAATTTGACGAAGCCGAAAACGGAATCAAACAGAAGATCGCGAAGTTGTTTGCCATCAAGGGAAAACATTCTGTGGATTCCATTCACAAGAAACTTGGTTTGATTATGTGGGACAATGTGGGTATGGCTCGCACTGAAGCATCGTTGACCAAAGCGATTGAAGAATTGAAAGCTTTGAAAAATGATTTCTGGACAAACCTATACATTCCTGGAGAACCCAACGACTTGAATACTGAATTGGAAAAAGCCCTTCGCTTAGATGACTTTATCGAAATCGGCCTGTTGATGGCTTACGATGCGCTCAACCGGAAAGAGTCTTGTGGCGGTCACTTCCGCGAAGAACACCAGACTCCGGAAGGAGAAGCTCTCCGTCACGACGACGAATTCTCTTATGTGGCTTGTTGGAAATATGTGCAAGACGGATCGGCCCCTGAATTGGTGAAAGAACCGCTTGATTACGAATTCGTAGTAAGACAACAACGCAACTATAAATCATAATAAGCCCCTCCAACCTTCTGTAAGGAAGGCTTTATACGGGGTATTTACATAAATTATTAAAATAAAAACTTCTAATCTTCTCTTCTGGAGAAAATAACGGGGGCTTACATTATGGATAAAACAATCAACATAAAACTTAAGATTTGGCGTCAAAAAGGGCCAAAATACCAAGGTGCTTTTAAAGATTATTCTTTGGACGGTGTGTCTGTGGATACTTCTTTCCTTGAAATGCTCGACATTCTGAACGAAACATTAATCAACAAGGGCGAAGAGCCTGTGGTATTCGACCACGACTGCCGCGAAGGCATCTGCGGGATGTGCAGTTTGTATGTGAACGGACATCCTCACGGGCCAGACGAAGACGTAACCACTTGCCAGTTGCACATGCGCAAATTCAAGGATGGAGAAACCATCACCGTCGAACCTTGGCGTTCGGCCGGATTCCCTGTGATCCGTGACTTGATGGTGGATCGCCGTGCTTTCGATAAAATCATTCAGGCTGGAGGTTACGTGTCGGTGAACACTGGTGGCGTACCTGATGCCAATGCCATTGCCATTCCGAAGCCAATTGCTGACGAAGCGATGGATGCAGCCAGCTGTATCGGTTGTGGAGCTTGTGTGGCTGCTTGCAAGAATGGTTCAGCCATGTTGTTCCTCTCTGCCAAAGTCAGCCAGCTGGCACTTCTTCCCCAAGGAAAAGTGGAAGCGGCTACCCGTGCGAAAAACATGGTGGCAAAAATGGACGAACTTGGCTTCGGGGCCTGCACCAACACCGGTGCTTGCGAAGTGGAATGCCCCAAAAGCATTTCGATCAGCAACATCGCCCGTTTGAACCGCGAATTCTTGAAAGCGAAATTCAACGACTAAGAAATTTAGTTCTTACCAATAGAAAAAGACGGGGCTGTTGACCCCGTCTTTTTTTGCATACAGCGCAAAGCAGACCGCATTTTTACCGGTTGGATGTAAAAAGGATGGGGCCAACGAAATTTTCGCCGGCCCCATCCTTTTTTGTCCTATTTTCAGAATGGCAAATCGTCTTTGTCGCTCTCAAAACTGACCGGCTCTGCAGGAGGCGGAGGAAATGCGGCGGCATCAGGGAAAGAAGGAGCTTGTGATGCAGAATTGACCCCAGCCATGTCCACTTTCCAGGCCTTCACATCGGTGTACCACCGCCCGTTGTATTCGCGGCTTTCCACATCGAAGGAAATACTCAATATATTGCCCACTTGAAGCACCGAGGGACTCGCCTTGTCGCCCCAAATAGAGATACAAACTTTTTTGGGGTACTGCCCATCTGTCTCTACAATTATGTCCTGTTTTTTCCACTCTCCATTTCTACCAGTCCCAGTCTGAATCGGTAGCAATTGAATTAATCTTGCTGTAAGTTCCATGATGTTCTCTTTGTTTTGAAGTGCAAACTTAGGTAAAAATTCGCACTTCTAAAACATTTTTTGTCACCACGGAATAAAAAGAGTAAAAGCTACAATGACCTGTGGATACCTACTCAAGATTTTCAGGCCGAAGATCGGAATAATTGGATTCAATCATGGAAATATTTCCACCAGCATATAGCTCAAGTTCTCAAGACGTGATTCCTTTTCTTGACAAACAACAGCATTTTTTCAGGACAAGGCATATTTCTAAATCCATTTCCTCCAAGCGAGACATCACGGAGGTGTGCGAAGATTCAAGAATTATGCGTAACTTGCGCCTTTTTTGAAGGCTGGAATTGGGCATGTTCCCAATTTCAGAAAATAGAGTTTGATCAACCATTTTTTATGAAAGATTTTATTATTCTCATCAAGCGTTTTTTGCCTCCCTACAAGAAGCTGGCAGTATGGAATCTCCTGTTCAATATTTTTTACGGACTTCTAAATGCCTTTACTTTTTCGTTACTGATTCCAATCCTGAACATCCTGTTCAATGTCGATAAAGTCCAGTACCACTACATGAAAGTCGATAGCTCGGACTTGGCAAGCCTGTTCAACAGCCTGAAAAATAATTTTTTCTGGTATCTTTCCGACATCATGCAGCAATATTCCGCCGGGGCAGTTTTGCTGCTTTTGGGTGCAATACTGTCTGCCATGACCATCTTGCGGGTACTCGCCATGTTCTTTGGCGGCTACACCATCTCGCTGATCCGCACGGGTGTGGTACGCGATATACGCAAGCAAATCAACGACAAGATACTGTCCCTTCCCTTGAAATTTTTCTCGAACGAACGCAAGGGCGACATCATCGCCCGGATGACGGGAGACGTGGGCGAGGTGGAAAATTCGGTGATGAATTCCTTGGATATGGTTACGAAAAACCCGGTATTGATTATTATCTACCTCGTCTATCTGCTCTTTCTGAGCTGGGAACTCACGGTTTTCGTGCTACTGCTTCTGCCCATTGCTGGTTATGTCATGGGCAAAATCGGAAAAAGCCTCAAGAAACAGTCGGTGGAAGCTCAAAACCTGTGGGGATACCTCATTTCGCAAATTGAAGAAACGGTGGGCGGCCTGCGTGTGATTCTGGCATTCAACGCTCAAAAGAAAATCGAACAACGCTTCAACATCTCCAACGACACACTTCGCAAGCTGCTCAACAGGGTGGCCGTGCGTCAGCAACTGGCACATCCGATGAGCGAACTGTTAGGCACGATCACCTTGGTGTTCGTTCTCTGGTTCGGTGGAATATTGATCCTCGACTGGCACACCGGACTCCAGGCTTCACAATTCATCGTTTACCTCACTGTGTTCTATCTGATTATCAACCCGGCCAAGGACTTGTCCAAGTCGGCGTATGCCATCCAAAAGGGAATGGCCTCCGTGGAGCGCATAGACAAGATTCTCTCAGCCAAGAACGACATACTCGAACCAGAACAACCCAAAAAACTCACGTTCAACCAAGGGATCACCTACCGCAATGTCAACTTCAAATACGACACACTCCAGGTGCTTGACAATGTGAACATCAGCATACCGAAAGGAAAGAAAGTAGCCCTGGTGGGGCAGTCCGGATCGGGAAAATCGACGCTTGTTGACTTGCTGCCAAGGTTCTACGACGTGGAAGAGGGCGGCATATACATCGACGACACCAACATCAAGGAGGCCACGACTACCGACCTGCGCTCTCTGATGGGCAACGTGAACCAGGAGGCCATTCTTTTCAACGACACCTTCTACAACAACATCGCTTTCGGCGTGGAAAACGCGACGATGGAACAGGTGATAGAAGCCGCAAAAGTGGCGAATGCCCACGATTTCATCACGGCTTCCGAAAAAGGATACGAGACCAACATCGGCGACCGGGGTTCCAAGCTTTCGGGCGGACAGCGGCAACGTATCAGCATTGCCCGCGCCATACTCAAGAATCCGCAAATCTTGATTCTCGACGAAGCCACTTCGGCATTGGACACCGAGTCTGAAAAATTGGTGCAGGATGCCCTCGAAAATTTGATGAAGAACAGGACAACCCTCGTCATAGCACACCGGTTATCAACCATCAAGGATGCCGACATCATCTACGTGATGCACGAAGCACGGGTGGTGGAACAAGGCACTCACAACGACCTCTACGAGCAAAACGGCTATTACAGAAGATTGTGC
>MKRS01000193.1 GCA_001897035.1 Bacteroidales bacterium 45-6 | reverse complement strand
CCACGGCTCAATGTTGGTATTGTAATCAATCTCTCTTACCTTATTCCTCGAATAACTAAAATTTGCGCTTATGCCATATATAAAATCTCCAATGGTGCTGTTATGCGTTAAAACAATTTCAAAGCCCCTGGCATCTACTTTTCCATAATTCTGAGCGGGAAGTGTTGCGCCAAAAACACCGGGGTACTGGTTAGTTCTTGTGGCATAGATATCGTACGTATTCTTTTGAAAAACGTCTAAGGTGATTCCCAGCAACCTGTTCCACAAACTTGCATCAAGCCCGATATTTGTTGTAGCGGTGCTCTCCCATGTTATGTCAGGATTGGGTAACACACCCGGTACCAGGTATTTGAAAGGCGTTTCATTGAAATAATAATCGCCGGATATGGAATAGCTGCTTTTATACTGAAATCCTCCAACGATATCATTACCCAGTATACCATAACTTGCTCTTAATTTAAGATTATCAACAAATGTCAGTTCCCTGAAAAACTTCTCTTTCGATAAAACCCATCCCGCCGAAACTGACGGGAAAAATCCCCATCTTCTGTTTGCTGCAAACCTGTATGAAGCATCTTCTCTGAAAGCCAGTTCCAATAAATATTTTGAGTCGAAATCATAATTAACCCTGCCCACAATACCCAGGCGTCCATCATTGGTTGCCGAACCGGTTATCGTTCTTTCATCGTCATTTCCCCCTGCAAAAAGCTGGTCCACACTTGTAAAAGGAAAGTTCGTTCTGCTCCCATTAAAATTGTCCGTCTTTCCCTGAAACTGTTCATATAAAATCAATCCACTTACCGTGTGCTTATAAAATTTCCCGGAATAATTCATAGAGAGATTCAACGTATAACTGTTTGTTCTTACAAAACCCTCATTTAAGGCGGTCTTGTTTCCGATTTGAGTAACATTCGTTACATTCCCGTCCGCATCTTCGGTATATACAGGGAATTGCAGGTTATAAGCCTTATTGAAACTATAATCCCTGTATACCTGCATACTACCTGTTGCAGACAAGCCTTTTATAACCGGTATTTGCTGCGTGAGACTAAGCTGCCCGATAAACAAGTTCTGATCTGAATTATTGTAACCGGATTTCTTTGTTACCTCGCCGGGATGAACGGCAGAAGGATTTGAAGCGGGGCGACCATCCGGATAATATGCTACCCAGTCTGGCAGCATAATACTTGCATACTGAAACAGCGTTGTGTCGCCGATATTGGGAGATGTATATTTTGAAAAACGGCCTTCCATATTAGCGGCGGCCGTTAAGGTGTTGGTAATTTTTATATCTGTATTTGCCCTGAAATTATATCTCTTGTAACCCAGGTTATCATAAATGCCCTTTTGATCTGTATAGCCAAAACTCAGAAAGTATTGGATCACTTCAGAGCCCCCATTTACAGAAAAATTATGTTGTTGAGTGAGCGCATGATCGCCATAGGTTACGTCCTGCCAGTTAGCAGTGGGTGTCTTTCCCGTCCGGATATCTTCTAACTGTTGAGCGGTGTAAGGCAAAGGCACCGATCCCATATTGGTTGCCGCTTCATTTTTCAATACTGCAAACTCATAAGCGCTTAGCAACCTGGGGTAAATGGTTGGCTGATCAAATGATGTTGAGCTGGATAATGAAAATAAGGGCTTCCCGGATTTCCCCCTTTTAGTAATAACTACAATAACACCATTGGTTGCCCTCACACCATATACTGCAGCAGACCCTGCATCTTTCAATACAGAAATACTTTCAATTTCAGAGGGATCCAACTGGGCAAAATTGTCGCTGGTCCTTATGGTACCATCAATAACATATAATGCCGGTGCATTGTTGTATGAGCTGATACCGCGGATACTCACGGAAGATCCGCTTCCCGGCCTGCCCGAAGAATTGAGCGATATCAGTCCGGGGATTCTGCCCGCAAGACTCTGGAGATTATTGGTAACAGGCATTTTCCTGATCTCATCCCCGCTGATACTCGATACCGCTCCCGTAATTTTGTTTCTGCTTTGTTTACCGTATCCCACTACCACAACATCATCCAGCTTATTGTCAATTTCATCGAAGATCG
>MKRS01000192.1 GCA_001897035.1 Bacteroidales bacterium 45-6 | reverse complement strand
AAGAAACCGAAAGGATCAAAAAGATATTCGTCGAAAAGGACAAGAATGAACCTCGCATCAAGATAGTTAGAAACAATGCCGACAAAAACAAACATATCCAGCTCTACAACGATAGCACTTTTTTCTCTTTTGATGCAGAATATAACGGCCAAGTACTAAAAACCTTGTTTGATACAGGGGTATCATATTATTTCTTTATGAATAAAAAAGTTGCTGATAAAATAGGGGTAAGATTTAAACCGACCAAAGACAGTGTGCAAGTAATGAATGGTAAAAACATAAGAGCTGTCGAAGGAATAATTGACACTGTCAGCCTTGGTTGCATTAAATTGTACAATATTCCCGTGCTGGTACTTTTAGGTGGCTTCACTCCAATTAATCTCGATTCATTGAATAATATGCCTGAAATAAAAGCGAAAGCAAAAGCCTCATTCGACAGCATGCAGATTATCTTAGGATTACCCACAATACGTCTGATTGGGCAGTTTGAATTCGATTGGAAGAACAAGTCTCTTATATTTCCTCAGAAGCATAGTTTGAAAAAAGCAACACCCAATATATATACCAATGAGCTATGGCTGAATACGCAGTTAAACATTAGCAATTTGAATTATTCGGGAATTGTCGATACCGGTGCATTATGTTTTATAGATATGGACAGCGCTTTTTATGAAAAACATAAAGGCTTAATTCAGGTAGATACACTCGCTCAAAAGCAACCTCTAAATTATGCAACGATTACGGGTGTACATTGCGATATTCCTTATGAATTACTGGCTCAGGATGAATTGATCCGCTTCGGAAATCAAATTATACGACGCTATCCAAAGGATGTCCAAATTCTTAAGGCGAATAATTCCAATGCGCCGACGGGGGTTATTGGTGCATATTTTTTTCGCCGGTTAGGTTCGAAAGTGTTGTTTGATTTTCAAAATATGCGGATAGAAGGATATGGGAAACTTGTAAAATAATATGTAGAAAAACATGAAAGAACTAACAGTTATTATTGCTTTTTTAAATGAAGGAAGTGAGGTGTATAAGACTGTAAAAAGTTTAAAAGAGAATTCTGACAGCGAGTTTGAGATAATTCTTATTAATGATTGCTCTACTGATGGCTTCGACTATAAACAAGTCGCGACAGAATTTGATACGCATTATATTGAACACGACAAACGTCGAGGTGTTGCATTTTCTCGAGATGAGGGTGTGAATCTTTGTGAAACAAAATATTTCTTACTGTTGGATGCGCACATGAGAGTTTATCAAAGAAATTGGGTTGAATTATTTCTTAAAGAACTCAAGAAAAACCCCAAAAGCTTACTTTGTGCTTCTACTATAGCTTTAGATAGCAGAGAAAATATAATAGAAGGATACGATAGCAAGGTAGGATTTGGGGCAACCTTTCGTTTTTCAGACTTTGGGGTAGAATGGATTTCGAATATCAATCTGTGTGTGAAGAAGAGTGCTAACATAGCCGACATCCCTTGTGTTCTAGGTGCCTCATACGCCTGTAGTAAAGAGTATTGGAGATTTCTTTTGGGATTGAATGGGCTTAGGTATTATGGTTGTGACGAACAATATCTGAGTGCCAAGGTCTGGCTTGCCGGAGGTCAGTGTAAAGTAGTAAAAAACATTAGCTTTGGTCATATCTTCAGAGAAGCAGAAAACCTGCCATACGAAGGTAAAGGAAAGGAGTTTGTCTTCAATCAATTATTCATTACAGAATTATTTTATAATTATTATGAAAAATGGAAATTGTTAGAAGACCTGCGGAAAAAATATGGAGTGGATTTTATCAATGAAGTACTTAGTATGCTTGCCTCTTCAAAAAAAGAAATTATAGAAATGAAAGAATACTACAAAAGTATCTTTTCTCATGACATGAACTATTTACTAGAAATTAATAATTCTTTAATTGATTAGTATAAACGAAATTTCTGTTTTTGTAAATACATTTATAGTAAAGGTAGCCTTTATAATTAAATATCGTTCCCTTAGTGTATAGAGAAAGATGAATTCGTATTTTGTTAAACAATGAACAAGCCTTTTCCCCATTATACCCAACTTG
>MKRS01000191.1 GCA_001897035.1 Bacteroidales bacterium 45-6 | reverse complement strand
ATGTATCCTTATGGAGCTACCCGTTCGTGGTGGAGGGCAGTGCCTGAACCGGGTACCGAACTCTATTTTAAATTTATGGAACAACTCGAAAAAAGCTATGAAATGATTGCTGGAGCTTTCCTGATGTAACTTATTTCGAAGTTGGAAATGAAATGAATGCTCCAAATGGAATTAATCTATGCAAAGAAGGTTTTGTAGGAGGCGCCACCGCAGAACAGAACGCACCATATATTTTCACCACGGCAGAGCAGGCGCAGGTAACAGCTGATATTTGCTATTATGCTAACCGAGGGGTTAAATCCGCAAATCCAAATGGCAAAATAGTAGCCCCGGCTCCTTACATGATCGATAGTTTGGCAAGAAATTATTTAACGAGTATGTATGACCAGATTAAGTCGGGAAACATGCCTACCAGTAGATTAGACCAGACTACCCAAATGCGGAAAATACCTGCAAGTACAAATCCAAGCGACTATTTTGAGTATTTGAACTGGCATCCCTATACTTCAGGAGGAGCATACACTTTGGAATGGGTAAGACAGAACGAAGCTTTATATCAGGTTGCTGTAGATCATGGTGATGCAGGCAGAAAAATAGTAATGACAGAGTTTGGCTATTTTGACAGTTATCTTGAACGCAGGGAGATATTGATAGGTAATGCATGTGTTCCTGCTATAGAGGTGTTGGCAGATCGACTTAAGACGTTAGAAACCGTTTTTTTATTCAGAATGTTCAATTGGACAACACCGCCTACGGGTACGGCTACTGCTGAACAGACTTATGGATTATTTGATTCTCCTTTGCAAGCAACAGCTGTGCGTCCAAAGCCAATCGCATTAAGCCTGTTTTTCCACTACAATGGAGTTTCTGCAAATCCAGATCCATTGTATAAATATATGAAATAAGTATTGTAAAATATAATCAGTAAATACAATGAGAAAATGTCTATCATACCTATCAATATTATTTATAGGGCTATATATATCATCGTGCAAGAATGAGGTTGAGTTTCCGACACTAACCACATCTGAACTTGAGTTACTTGTTCCCCAGCAAGATAGTTTAGTTGATTTACAAAATCGATCAACCGTCACATTTGCTTGGGAAAATTCTTCCGTTGTTTCTAACTATAATTTGGTGTTTAGCACAAACTCAGATCTTTCTGATCCGGTTGTCGTCGAAACCAGTTCAAATCCTTATGTGATTCGCTCGTCCGAAATGAATGATTTGGGAAAATCATTAGGCCTGAGTTCCGGTTCAACTAAGAAAATATTTTGGAGTGTGAAATCGAGAAAACCATCGCAACCATCGACCGCAGAAGTCCGGTCTATTACCCTGAAAATGCTTATGGCACAACCTCTGTCTCCGGCAAAAGATTCGGTTATAAGCCTTGATTACACAGCATTATCGCGAGGCATAAAATTTTCATGGGAATCAATGGCAGATATTAATAGCTATCAATTGGTTTTAAGTGCAAATGCAGATTTATCTAATCCGTTGATTGATATGTCGGTTAGTGGAACATCGGCAGTTCTTACGCAGCAACAGTTTCAAAACATAATAGAAAACACCACTAATGGTCTGAAAAGATACAAAGGCAACACTATTTATTGGAACGTTAAGGCGGGAGATAAATTTATGGCTAATTCCGGCTGGAAATTCAAATTGTATGGAACTAAAATTTTCACAGACATTCGTGGAAACGAATCTATTACTTATAAAGTGGCTGTGATACCCACTGCTGATGGTGCAGGTGAACTCGTGTGGATGGCTGAAAATCTAAGAACCAGAAAGCTAAATAATGGGGATGATCTCGTTTACGATGCAACGGGTCAAATGAGTTGGAATTCCCAATACTTCACACCTGCTGAAGCAATGATCAGTTCCACAACAGCTGTACCTGATGAGTTACGTGCAACGGCAGGAATGTACTATCGGGTACAAATGATTGGAAATAACTCATCAGCAGTGGTTTGGCCTAATTTGCTTGCTCCTGCCAAATGGAGAGTGCCTGAAGTACAGGATTTTGTGAATTTAGCCAATGCGGCACTTACAGCTTGTGACTATCTGGAGGTACTCA
>MKRS01000190.1 GCA_001897035.1 Bacteroidales bacterium 45-6 | reverse complement strand
AAGATTGTTTGGGTGGGAACCGACATGCAGGGCGTGTGGCAGCTTTCGCCTTCACGCGAAAAGTTCAACGCCTATCTTTCCGAAAACATCAATCCACTGAGCCGGGGGGCTGTGAGAGCCTTTGCCGAAAGCGACGACGGCTTGTTGTGGGTGGGTACGAAAGGATCGGGGATCTTTACCTATCAGGCGAAAGATCATCCGGGGAAATTGACCCTGACCGAGCATTTCGATGCCGCCAGCGGTCTTTTGAGCAACTCGGTCTATACCATCGTCCGTGGATCGGGTAACGAATTATGGATCGGAACCGACGGGCAAGGCATCAACTATTACGACAAGTCGCGCCACCGCTTTTTTGCGTTGCAAGCCGGTGGCAATCCTGCGCGGCAAATCAATATCTCGTCCGTCTATTCGATTCTTCCCGACGGCGACAACGTGCTTTGGGTGGGAACCAGCGGATACGGCATGTATCGGTTGGTAGTCAACAAATCGACAACACCTTATTCCATCCAGTCGTTCAAGCAATATATCTTCGAAGAAGGCAACCCGTCGTCCTTGAGCAACAACATTGTCTATTCCATCATCCGTGACAACAAGGATCATTTGTGGATTGCCACCAGAGGAGGCGGTCTCAACCGGTTTGATCTCCGGAACGGACGATTCCAGGCCTTCCGCTATATTTCCGGGAACAGAAAAACCATTAGTAGCGACGACATATTGTCCCTGCACAAAGACCGCCAAGGCTTTCTTTGGGTGGGAACGAGCCTCGGTCTGAACAAGCTGACCGGTTTCACAAACAGCCAACCCGATTTTATCCATTTCACCGAAAAAGAAGGTATTTCCAACAACACCATCCACGGCATACTCGAAGATTCCAAGGGAAATCTCTGGGTCAGCACCAACAGGGGAATCTCAAAATTAGTGAAGGAAGCGGGCAAGTACCGCATCGTCTCGTATTACAAGAAAGACGGGCTTCAGGACAACGAATTTTCCGATGGGGCATTCTACAAAAGCGGCACCTCCGGGCTGTTTTATTTTGGCGGAATCAAGGGTTTCAATGTTTTTAACCCGCTGGAAATCGTGCATAGCACCTACATGCCTTCCCTCTTGCTCGACGCATTCTATATTGACAACGAACAACACAACCTGAGCGAATATCAGGAGAACGGAAAACTGCTTCTGTCTTATAAGAACAAGTCGTTCAGCTTCCGTTTCGTCCCGCTCGACTACCTATCTTCCTCCAAATGCGAGATCGCCTATATGCTTGAAGGCTTTCAGAAGGAATGGATCCAGCTTGGGACATCCAATGCCATTGTGTTTTCCAACTTGCCTCCAGGCGATTACACACTGAAGGTGAGATGCAGCAATGCCGATAAATTGTGGAACGATGATTCCTATTCCTTGAAGATCCGAATCCTTCCCCCCTGGTACGCCAGCGGAACCGCATTTGCGGCCTATGCCGTCCTTTTCTTGCTTCTCTTGTTTGCCGCACAACGCTTTGTCCGTTATCAAATGTCGGTGAAAAACAATATCCGGATGAAGGAACTCGAAAAACAAAAGACCGAAGAGGTGCATCAGGCCAAGCTTAGGTTCTTCACAAACATAGCCCACGAGTTCTCCAACTCGCTCACCCTTATCTACGGGCCTTGCGAACAGTTGCTGCGTGCCCATTCCACGGACAACCTCATCCGCAAATATATCCATATCATCAAGTCAAATTCCGAACGTATGCAGTCGCTCATCCAGCAATTGATAGAGTTTCGAAAGGCGGAAACCGGGCACCTGAAGTTATCCGTTGAGCCAGTCGATGTGCAGGAACTGATCCGTTTCGAGGCGGATAATTTTCTCGACATGTTCGAACAAAAAAGAATAGAAACCGACTTTCATTTCTCTTCCGAAAAAATGATCTGTCAAACTGACCGCGACAGCCTCGGCAAAATCACCTTCAACCTGATTTCGAATGCCGTAAAATATACGCCCGAAGGCGAAAGATTTGAAATCAGCGCCAAGCAAGAAGGCGATCGTTTCATCCTCCGGTTCACTAATACCGGCATCGGCATCGATCCGGCATACCAGCAAAGCATTTTCGAC
>MKRS01000189.1 GCA_001897035.1 Bacteroidales bacterium 45-6 | reverse complement strand
ATTCAAGGCTTTTGCCTTGTGGAAATCTTTCCCGATCATCCGAGAATACATTCCGGAGTCCACGGCGAGTTCGGTTTTCGAGGCTCGGCTGGCTTTCGAGGAAATGGGCAGTCCCGCCCACACCTTTTCTCCGTCCTATACCGAAGAAAATTTCCCTTACTTTTTGAAATATAGCAGCCACATCACGTTCAATTCGCTGTCGCAATTTGAGCGGTTTTATCCCATGGTGGTGGCGGATGGCAACCGTGTGTCGTGCGGACTGCGTGTCAATCCCGAGTTTTCGGTGGTGGAAACAGATTTGTATAATCCTGCCACGCCTGGTTCTCGCTTGGGGGTGGTGGCCGAAATTCTCAACGAAAAAGGTTTGCCGGAAGGCCTGGAAGGGCTCCATTTCCATTCCTTGTGCGAGTCCTCTTCCTACGATCTGGAGCGCACGCTGGAGGTGGTGGAAAAGAAGTTCGGACATTTTTTCAAGCAGGTGAAATGGCTCAACATGGGTGGCGGACACCTGATGACACGCAAGGATTACGACGTGGATCACCTGATACGTACCTTGAACGGATTTCAGGCTTGCCATCCCAATTTGCATTTGGTTATGGAACCGGGAAGCGCATTTGCCTGGGAAACAGGAGTCTTGGTTTCCACTGTCACGGACATTGTGGAAAATCGCGGTATCCAGACGGCGATTCTCGACGTTTCGTTTGCCTGCCACATGCCCGATTGCCTTGAAATGCCTTACAAGCCTTGCATCCGCGGAGCGCACCACGAACCAGTGGATGGTCTGCCAACGTACCGCATGGGCGGCAGCAGTTGCCTGAGCGGCGATTTTGTGGGAGATTGGTCCTTTGACGAGCCTTTGCAAGTGGGCGATAAGGTGGTTTTTGAGGACATGATCCATTATACGATGGTGAAAACCACGATGTTCAACGGTGTAGCGCATCCCGATTTGGCTCTTTGGACTTCCAACAACAAGTTGGAGACTTACCGCAGCTTCGATTACGAGGATTATAAAGGACGGATGAGCTGAAGATTGCTGGTTGGCACTCTGGTAAATCCTCCGTTTGCGAATACAGGAACGAATCGCTATTTTAGCAGACAAATAAAAATGAACGATGAAGGTTGACGTGTGTTTTTCTCCAGCTCTCTATCCTTATTATCATGTGGATAATGACAACACGATCGTTGTTGTCGTGGATATTTTCCGTGCCACCACCACGATGTGTGCCGCATTCAAAAATGGGGTCAAAAGTGTGATTCCCGTGGCAAGTATCGAGGAAGCAGAGGCGTACAAGGCCAAGGGCTACCTTGTGGGTGCGGAACGGAATGTGAAGCGTTGCGATTTTGCCGATTTTGGCAACTCGCCTTTCGACTACACGGCAGAAAAAGTGGCCGGGAAGGAGATTGTCTTCACCACGACCAACGGCACGCAGGCCATCGAAACGGCTGCCGGATGCTATCGCTTGGCCATCGGTGCTTTTTCGAATATTTCGGCCTTGGCCGAGTATTGCAACCAGCAGGGAAAAGACGTAATGATCCTTTGTTCGGGCTGGAATAACCGTTTCAACATGGAGGATTCGCTGTTTGCCGGGGCGCTTGCTTTCCTGCTGAATGAAAAAGGGGTGGAGCTTGCTTCGGATGCCGCCAAGGTGGCTTGCGATATGTGGATGCAGGCAAAACCGAACATTCGAGCCTATATCGACCGCACGGAGCATATCCGTCGCTTGACTTCCAATCATCTGGCCGATTCGGTGGAATATTGCCTGGCCTTCGATACGGTTTCCTTGGTGCCGATATACGATAAGGAAAAGAAGGCGATTTATTTGTAAAAAACTCCTTCTCCGGACGGAAGAGTGGCGGTTGGATAAATGGGTAGAGTCAATCCTCGCTTTCGAAATCAAATTCGAAATCGAAGTTGTCCGTAGTGATGTCCGACGAGAAGGTTTCCAATTCCCTGCGGTCCTTTTTGGTAGGCCGTCCCATTCCGCGGGCGCGGTCCACGAACCCGCTGAGTTTGCTCAGTTCGAGTATTTCGTATTGGTCGGCGGTGGTCACGTTTTTCAAGAAATTCGCAACAAGTTTCGCTCCCAT
>MKRS01000188.1 GCA_001897035.1 Bacteroidales bacterium 45-6 | reverse complement strand
GATGGTAGAAACTCATCAGGACGAACAATCCCGCCAGCACGAAGAAGGTGGTTGACCAAGCAAACGGAATGTTTCCCGATGTACTTTTGTAAACGACCGAAGCTTCCTTCCTCAATTTGGGGTCGAGCTGAAAAACGAGGTAGGCCGTTTTGCTCCAGTTCTCTTGGTTGAAAGCCAGATGCTCGCCCTCAACCAACGTAATGCTTTTGTCGCCTTCCGCCATCGAAGTATTCAACAAGATTTCTTTATCTTCTTCGGGTTTTTGCGAAAGCTTGATTGCTACCACGGCAACATTTCCGGCTGATTTTGCCGATTCAATCGCAGAATGCTCTTCTCCAAATGAAGATTTGATCCAATGGCCAAGCGGTTTGGAAACAGAGCTTGTCCACCAACTTTCTTTTCCCGATTCCGTTGTTGCAGACTTTTCTTCTACGTGGACAAATCCATTGATCTTGTTCAAAGCTGATATTTTTGCAATAAAGCTTTGAGCCGAATCTTTCGGCAAAGTAGTGGTGGATAGCTGAGCCGCAGCCTTATCCGTTATAAAATGGATCGTGCCTTTCTGCGGAATATTTTCTGTTAAAACTGGAATCACCAGCGAAGACTGCGTGTGCTTTGGGGAGGCTTCGAGCCGAATGTCCAAGGGCTTCATTCCGGTATTACTCTCGATGAATCCAGCCAAAATGATAAGCAAGCCCTGGCCCATGATGGTAGCCAAGCGATAGAATGTGCTTCGAATACCAACAAATTTTGCCTGCGAATTGCTGTCCAATGCCAGCATGTAGAATCCGTCGGCAGCAATATCGTGGGTGGCCGAGCTAAAAGCTAAAAGCCAAAAGAAGAATAAAGTTGCTTGGAAAAAGAATGATAAGGGAATTATAAATGCTATACTCGCAAAAACAATACCTATAAACAATTGCATACTCACAATCCACCAATATTTTGTTTTCAGAATATCAACAAAAGGACTCCACAAGGGTTTGATAACCCAAGGCAAATAAAGTAGGCTAGTAAAAAGGGTAATATCACCATTAGATATCCCCATTCGCTTATACATAATAACGGAAATCGTAGCAACAGCTATATTGGGCAGGCCTTCTGCAAAGTAGAGTGTGGGAATCCAGCTCCAAGGCGATTTTTGTCGGCGGTTGTTCATATTCATATTTTCTTTAAAAGCATTTTTCTCACGCTAAAGACACAGAGATATTTGCTATTCCTTTGCGTCCTCAGCGTGGTTTTCCCTTTGCGCCTTTGCATGAAATTTCATTTTTCTCATCTCCTTTATTTCCAAGTAATTTTCAGTCGATCAGCAACCTTTTCTAATTGACTTGAAGAAACGCACACTTCCGAAATGATTTGCCGGATGTCGTTTTCGGTGATTTTTCGGAAATCCTTTTCTTGCGGAGTGATAAGCACGCCACCCATGTCCACCGAAGCTGGACTCAGCAAGATATTGCTTTCGCCTTCGGCAAAGAAGCAGTCGGGACGGTGTTGCGCCCGAGGAAATACGCAGACCACAAAATTCGCTTCGTTCTTCCACGCCACAATGTTCATCATGGGTTCATATTCCCTCTCTTTCATCTCAAGAAGTGCATACAGCTTTTCGAACATCTGCGCAATCGCATATTTGTCTTGCGATTCGAAAAAGAAAAGAGGACAAGGATAGTCGGAAATCGTTCCGATGCGAATCCCAGTCTTTTCAGCAAACACCTTCTTCGACAAGCTTTCAAACGATTTTTCCAACGGAAGAAAGCCCTTGTTTCCTGCCTGAAAATGGAAATGATCTGGCGCAGAAGCCCCACACTTGGGGCCGTTATAGAAAATCACATATTCATCCAAATTTTCACTCAAGACAAGCATGTCCCCAATCCTGCCGGATATTTCCTGGCGGGTGTGCCGACGGTCGGGAATCGTCAAATGGCGGGGAAAAATCGGAAATGGATTCACTAACACTTCATATTTCCCGATGAAATCGACAGCTTTTTGCTCCGTTGGCCTGTTTTCAGCACAAAGAAAGCACTCCCGTTCCTCAATTGATCGGGCATCCACCTTGGCGGCAGATGAAACCATCCGTTTCGGATTGTATTGCACAAGAAAGCCGATTGTTCCGAAAGAAAAAGTCCGCGTTTCCACCGATCCCACTCCCTTGTAATTTTCTTTCGCCAATTCCCAATCCTGCACCTGCGACTGAAACAATTCGGCTACTTGTTTGGAAAGTGTCGCCATCCTATTTTTGTTGTTGATTAAAACGAATGCGGGCTTCCACTTCCCAAGTTCGCAACCTGTCTTTATAAAGGTTGTTGGCATTCACCTTCGACACATCCAAAGCGGCATCGGAATTGCCTTCCCATCGGCGACAGAGGTACAAGACATCGTAAATCCGCCCAATCTGATATTCCCGGGAGAACTGCAAACCGAGGGCATAATCTTCGCCATAACTGGTGTTCGGCACTCGGATTTTGCGCAGCAGCGGCGTGTAGAAAGCCCGCGGAGCACCCAAGCCATTGATTCGAAGAGCATTGTTACGGCCATTCTCAGGCGTCCACTCCTTGTGATCGATAATACCGGGAGGCAAAGTCTGCAAATCAAAATCGGTCAACTTGTAAGTCCCAACCACCATGGCACATTGTTGCTCATAGAAAGCATCCACTATCTTTTGGAGGGTATTTTCGTCAGAATAAATATCATCACTGTCTAATTGCACGGCAAATTTTCCGCAATCAGGATGAAAAACTCCCGCATTCCAACACCCTCCGATACCCAAGTCTTTGGCCTCCGGATAGAGATGAATCAAGCGTTTTTCATCTAATTCATCGATAATTTCGGAAGTCCCGTCCGTGGAATAATTGTCCACCACAATCAGGTTGAATGCGAAATTCGTTTTTTGAGAAAACACCGACCGAATTGCATCGCCGATGGTTTTCGCCCGGTCCCGCACCGGGATAATCACCGAAGCCTCGAATTTGAAATCTCCTTTATCAAAAGCGATCGGCTTGAAAGTCGGTTTAAGGTATGCACCAATTGCTTTCAGGTGTTCGGTGCAAGCCTGTTCCATCTCGATCTGCACGGCACGGTTTTTCGGATCCACGTAGTCGAATTGTTTCTCCCCACTTTTGCGGTTGTCGTTTTCCACTTCGGTGTAAAGATATTCGTTGACATGTACAATTGGTGCGATCTGCGAAATTTTCAGCCGCAAGTCGTACAAGCCGGCAAAGTCATAATCGACAGTCATCTTTGCCGCAGCCTCTTTTAACAGAGTCGTTTTGAAAACCAAAACCGATCCAAAATCGAAATCGTCACGGAGACTTCCTTTCTGGTAAGCGATCAGCGGATGGCTCTTACGGTTTCCACCTACTATTTTGTAATGATCGGCATATACCATGCCGGCACCAGAATCAGCGGCCACTTGCACCATGCGTTCGATGGCAAAAGCTCCCATCTGCAAAGCAACGTCTTTGGTGTAAACCAAAGTGTAATCGGCATCCGGGCGTGAGGCGATGGCCTTGATCGCAGAGGTGGAGCTGCAACAATCTACATGCAAAGAGTTAAAACCCTCTACGGAATCCGAACCTGGATTCAGAACATAGACCTGATGAACTAAACTTGAAAGCCTCAGCGAAGCGGCAGTAGCCTCCACCTGCTGTTTTTGGCTGTTTGGGATAAAACATGTTAGCTTCATAAAACGGACGTTTCTTGATTGAATGCGTTTGAGCGTGTGAAGGTACAGATTTTCGAGATGAATTTCTAAAATATCCAGCAAGATTCTATTGCTTCGCTTTTTCAAGGCATCCCCTATAATAAAAAAATGTAGAAATTAATTTATTGAAAAACAAGAAAAAAGGAAGCATCTGATTCAAAAGCATTAATTTTGCATTCATATTGTTAGAATTTTCTTTAAACTATGCGGAAGCTCTTATTTCTCCCAGTCGTATTCTTAAGCATCCAATTCGCCGGTGCGCTCAACCTCGTTTTGCCAAACAAGGCCAAAATAGAAAGTTACCTCACCCAAGCTGCTCGGAAAACGGTGTATGTGCCCGACATAAAATTGGACTCCGTCATTCAGGACTCCGCCGGATTGCGCTTGTATGCTAATATCAACCTGTCGTATATCCGATTCGACAACCAGACGGTGAACGACATCTATCGAAACGTTAGGCCTTTGCTTCCTCCATATTTAGCCAATTCACCGTTCAAAATCATCACCGACACTCAGCCTATCGAGTTTTTTGTGACTTCCGAACGTGCCCCCTCGGATTTTTTTGCAAATCCGAAAGTAACCCCTATCGTGGAAAACCTTTCTCGCCCTTTCATTCCCTCCAAAGGATTGTTCAATGCGCACCTGGCCCTCTGGCAAAGCCACGGAATGTATTATAGCCAAGCATCGCAGCGATGGGAATTCCAACGAGCAAAGCTTTTCCAAACAGTGGAAGATTTATTCACGCAAAGCTTCGTCTTGCCGTTTCTTACCCCGATGCTTGAAAATGCCGGAGCTTATGTGTTTATTCCTCGCGAAAGAGATATTCGCTCCGAAGAAGTGATTGTTGACAACGACGAATCCTCGAATAAGTCCGAATACATCGAGCAAAATAAAGTTCAAATTTGGAAAAACGGTGTGGATTCCGGATTTGCAAACAAGCAAAGCCTTTATCTCGACAAGGAGAATCCTTTCCGCATGGGAACCTACCGGGAAATAGAAACCACCGATGACAACCTCAGCGCCTCCTCCTGCGAATGGATTCCCGATGTTCCCGAAAAAGGGAAATATGCCGTTTACATATCTTACAAATCGCTTCCGAACAGCACTAAAGATGCAATCTACACCGTATATCACCTGGGAGGACAAACCAAATTCAGTGTCAACCAACAAATGGGAGGCGGCACCTGGATATTTCTCGGATCTTTTCTTTTCGATAAGGGAAAAAACAGCCATTGCAAGGTGGCGCTAACCAATTTCAGCAGTGAAAAAGGGAAAATACTAACCTCGGATGCGCTGAAAATAGGCGGTGGAATGGGGAATATATCCCGCAAGCCCATGATAAAGCCTACGACCCTCGCAGACACTATCTCAACGACGCCAGCTCCGGTAGTGGCAGCGCAAGCAAGCCATTTTCCGCGCTTCGTGGAAGGTGCACGCTACTGGCTGCAATGGGCGGGAGCACCCGACTCGGTGTATAGCCGGACAAAAGGTGCGGACGATTACTCGGACGATTTCCAAAGCCGGGGCTTTTGGGTGAATTACTTGGCGGGAGGTTCGTCCGTCTTGCCCAACTCAAAAGGGCTGAACGTCCCCATCGACTTGGCTATGGCATTTCATTCAGATGCAGGGAGCGTTCCCGGCGATTCCATCGTGGGAACACTGGGCATCTGCATGACACAATTCAACAACCAGCGCTTCGAGAACGGACAAACCCGCTGGGTTTCCCGCGACTTGGCAGAGTACATCCTAAACGAAGTGGTGGCTGATGTACGAACCAAATTCGACCCCAAATGGACACGCCGCCAGCTTTGGAACCGTTCTTACAGCGAAGCGCGCGTGCCGAATGTCCCGACCATGCTCCTTGAGTTGCTCTCGCACCAAAACTTTGCCGACATGCGTTATGGCTTAGACCCAAATTTCCGCTTCACAGTGAGCAGATCCATATACAAAGGCATGTTGAAGTTCCTGGCACAACAACACCAAACCGACTATGTGGTGCAGCCGCTGCCCGTGACGGCCTTCTACACAAAATTTTGCAGCAAGGATTCTGTCCGGCTCAGCTGGAAACCCGTGAACGACCCTTCCGAACCGACAGCCAGGCCCACGAAATACATTGTTTACACCCGCAAAGACAACGGGGGTTTTGACAACGGGCAAATAGTAAACATCAATACCCTGAGCCTGAAAATAGAGAAAGACCAGATTTACAGCTTCAAAGTGACCGCCGTAAACGACGGTGGAGAAAGCTTCCCATCCGAAACGCTTTCCGTATGCAAGAAATCGAATGAAAAGGGAATTGTGTTAATAATCAACGGATTCGATAGAATATCGGCACCCGACAGCTACGACATAGCACAAGAAAACAACGCCGGATTCGCCGATTATGTGGATCACGGAGTTCCTTACATCAATGAATACAACTACGTAGGACCACAAACCGAGTTCAACCGCAAAGCGCCATTCCGAAACAACGAATCGCCCGGATTCGGTGCCAGTGCCAGCAATTTTATCGGGAAGATAATCGCCGGAAACACCTTCGACTACCCCTACCTGCATGGCAAATCGATCGCTCTTGCAGGCTATTCCTTTGTGTCGTCGAGCCGCGACGCAGTGGCAAACGGATCGGTGAGCATAAACAAGTTTGCCGTTGTAGATATTATCCTCGGAAAACAAAAGCAAACCAAAAGCGGGCGAGGCTTTTTTCATGCAAAATACAAAACATTCCCCTCTGATTTTCAGAAAAAAATCGCCGACTACTGCACCAAAGGAGGAAATATCCTCGTGTCGGGTGCATATATTGGCTCCGACTTGTGGAAAAACGGAATGCCTCAAACCGCAGATATCCGCTTCGCCACAAAAATCCTAAAATACAAGTTGGAAAAAGGCCGGGCCAGCAATAAAGGAGAAGTTGAAACCGTTTTTCCGGGCGATACAAACCAAAAACAACTTTTTACATTCAACCAACAATTGAACGACACGATCCTTGCCATCGAGTCTCCCGATGCCATTTCCCCGACAGACATGCGTGCCATCACCTTCATGAAATATTCCGAAAACGGCCTTGGAGCAGGCGTGTTTTACAACGGAAGCTATAAAAGCTGCGTGCTTGGTTTTCCGATAGAGGCGGTGAGCGAAGAAGTGAAGCGGAACGAGCTGATGAGGCGATTGCTGGAGATGATGAGATAGGGAATCAACGTTTTTTAGCTGATAGGGATTGCTCGCAACGCAACACGAATATCCCAAGCAAAAAGAATCATTTGTTGTCGTGAAATGCATTAGCGATAGCCAATAGCGTTTTCCAACAGCATACGCTAAAGGCTATATTTTGCGTTAAAAAATACGGCAATCTATTTTAATTACCACTTGTTTCACATAAGCATTCTTGCTTTTAATGAAAAATATGTATATTTGGTTTAAAATAATTATTCACAAATACATTTACCCTGTATGAGGTTTAGAATCGTAGTTTTAGCTTTGCTATTTAGCCTATTCGCAAAAGCGCAGGTATCAGATTTAATGAAATTGGCAGAAGGCAGTCTTATTTACACGAGCATCGTCTATGATTCGGACGATAATCTGTACGGCTACTTCTATCTCTACCAAATGGATGCCGAGAAGAACAGGAAGAAGTTGGAATATGTGCTGCTGGACAAGAATCTGAACAAAGTGAACAACGGCGAATTCAGCACAGGAAGCGGTGGGAAGGCAAAATATAAATTTGACAATTGCACGCTCATAGACAACAAAATCATCCTAACCAAGGATTATTACTATACGCCAACCTTCAGCATTGATGGAATACCCGTTTACTTAGCCACAACATTCCAGATCATCACGCTCCAAGACAGATCCGTTTCTCCCGAATATTTGTACAAGGATGGGAATTTTGTAGAAGCACCTACCGATCTCTCCGTATTGAAAGACGAGGCCAAAAAGGAGGAGACGAAGAACGTGATTTCCGCATTTTCGAATGAAAAGAATGCGGGATTTTATATTACGCAGTACAACCAGAAACAAAAGAACTACCTCGAAAAAGAGATGAAGTTTTTCGACAAAGACCTGAAATTCAAATGGAAGTACATATACAATCCAAACACGGACCCTGAAAACTATACCACGTTCAAGTTTCTACATCTAAAAGGGGACAATATCTATATTACGGAAACCAACTGGGTTAAACACAACGTGAACAGCTTCAACATAGTTGCACTCAACATTCGCACAGGTGAGAAAAAATACGAGTACAAGATGGAGTTTCCGGGATGTGGGAAAATCCACAATTTAAACGCAAGAGAAGTGGAAGGGAAGCTTGTCATAGCCGGGACATACGTGAAGGAAGAAAAAGACATGAACGCTGATTTCAACAAACGGCTTGGATTCTATCGCATTGTATTGAATGAGAATGGCAGCGAAACAGACAAAAAATACTTACCCTGGCCTTCCCTTGCCCCGCGAGCAAACATCAACGAAAAAGGCTACGACAAAGAGGGGTACACCCTGCACCCCCGCCGGTATTTTCTGTTCGCCAATGGCAAAATATCCATTGTATCGGAGCGATACAATCCTGGCAAGTCTGCTGTCCAAGTACCTATCCCGTTTGTCAATCTGATTGTGGCAGCGGCCACCTACAAGCCACAATGTACGGGCGACATCGTCGTGATGAACTTCAACAAAGATTTTGCGCTGGAATCTGCCGATACCATTCGCAAGGAAGTGTCGAAAGAGAACTACAGCGATTACCTTTTTTCGCAATACATACGAAACGACACAGCAGCGGTTTTCTTCTACTCAAACATCGTACAAAATAAAAAGGAGAAGAAGGAAGATATGATTTTAGGTATCGATCTAATTGCAGACGGCAAAGTCTCAGAAGAAAAGATACCCGTGTACTCCAAGAAAAAATACTACATAGAAGTGATGCCCGCCAAAGAAGGCTACATCATGCTACGAGAATACAATGAGAAGGAGAAATACAACCAGTTGCGCCTCGAAAAATTAAACTACGAATAATCTCTGTATATACTCTAAACGAATGAAAAAAGCTCCCTCTCAGGAGCTTTTTCCAGTATAATATTCGGCTATCGCCTTGATCTCAGAAATTTTGAGATTCCACATGAAGCTTAAAAACTGTTGGTAGCTTTCTGGCTGCGACTTCGGATCGATGACATCAAGGTATCGGTTCAGTTTGTAAGCCTTGCGGGCATCATATATCTTGCCAAACAAATCACCTAAAAAAGTGCGGTAATAGGCATCCTCCGGTTTTGTTTGGAGGCGATACAGGCAAAGATAGACGGCAAGACCATAATCCTCTTCGATGACCAAGCTCGGCAGCCTTTCGAAGGAAGCAATCGTGTGGAGGGATTCAAACTGCTTGCTTGGGCTAAGAACTGCCGCAGAGTCCTTTAGCTCGGCAAACGTTTCCTTCAATTTTGCGACACGGTGCATGACGTCGGGATGAGAATTCAAAGAGTCCTGGTTGTAATGCGGTTTGTATTTGCTATAATCATACGCCGAAAAATCCTCTTTTTTCAGCCAAGACTCCTTAAAGGGAAAATTCGGAAAATCAAAAATCTTCCGGTAAGTAGCAAGCTCCACGCCATCTTTCGGGCTGATGGAATCGTAAAGAGCCATCAAGCGATACGAATGAATGTATTCGTGGGGAGAAAAGCCAGCATTCCGGAACAACACGTAGCCCATCGAGTCGGCCTCTTGCTCCTGCAACCGGCTCAATGCCCTGTCGGCATAACGTATCTCCCTCACCTTTTCGAGGGCACGTTCGCTTTTGTTGCGTTTCTCGCCTTTGATCTTGTCAATCTGTTCATGCGACTCCACCTTATCCACATAATACCTTTTCCTGAGTGTGGCAATGGTATGCTGCTTCAACTGGTGGCTGATTTCATGCGCCATCATGGCAGCAAATTCCTGTTCATTTTCGAGGAAGTAGAAAACCCCCAGATGGATAACAAACACCTTGCATCCCATGCTGGCTGCATTGAGGCTGATGTCGCGCGACACGTAGAAACTGTAATCGGTCGGGATCTGGGGATTGTGCTTGCAAAGCAAATTATATACAGAATCGATGAAGGCGTCGAACCGATGATCGAAGACATATAGCCCCGACTCAATGTCTTCTTTCATGCCTTTTATCTGATTCTTAAAACTCTTCGAAATATAGCTTTCCTCCCTACCCGAAGTCAGCTTTTTTATCTCATTCAAATTCTCATTGGCAATACGGTCAAACTGCTTTCCTTTCAAAAGCCTCTCGCTCACATTGGCCGTATCAATAGGCACATACACTTGCGAGGAAGCCTCCATTGCACAGCACAACACAATAACGGCAACAAGCAATCGCTTCGCACAACGACTCATTTTCTGTCTATCCATGAGCATTTACTCTTTCTGTTTTTAGATTGGTACAAATTCGGTGCGAAAAGCTTGGTCGAAAAATCAGCGGCATACAAACAATTTTAAATTAGACTATATCATCAAATCACGCACATCTACCGGGTTGGTATATTCAAAAGATAAAATTACCAAATTTTACGTTATTGTCAACGGTATTTGGTTCAAAATGCGTAAAACCCAGGAAGAATCGGAAAGTTCTGCACAAAAAAAGCGGAAGATCCGATTGGAGATCTTCCGCTTTTTTGATATTGCGTGATACGTTGTTTAGAAGATGTATTTCACACCCACCTGCATTTGCCAGCGAGACACATCTCCAATGTTGTCTTTGAAAGTTTCTTTCAAAGTCTTATCCATTGAATATTTGATGGTGTAATTGTTGGCAGACGAGGCTTTTTGAGCAATGCTCAAGAATTGGTACTGTGGCGATCCAGATGAACCATACATCGTGGTTTCTTGCACTCCCCATTTTTTATTCAATAGGTTCAAGAAATTCTGAATGCTTGCACTGAATCTTATCGTGTGAGAACGACCATTGTTTTGGAAGATATGTATATCATGGTTCACACTAAAATCCAATTGGTTTGCATAGGGAGCAACCGCACCATTGCGTTCGGCAAACTTTCCACGGCGATTTTTCAGGTACGGATCTTGAGAGATAAAGTTGTCCAATGCTTCCCAAGCCTTTTGCTGGCTGTCAAATCCTGTAGCGAGCAAATTATCTTTGATTTCATCCAATGACCTTGGGATGTAGATCAAGTCGTTGTCTGTCAATCCATCCCCATTAGCATCTCCGGTATATACATAGGAATAACGGAAAGGACGGTAGCGTTGATAGACGACCCCGAAAGATGTGGAGGCAGTTTTGCCCCAGTTTGCTGTATAGGAAGCGGAAACAAGCACACGTCCATTCACGGCACCCGCGCTGTAGCTAACTTCTTCAGCATTTGGATTCAAAGCTGCACGGTATCTCCAAGAAGAATTTGCAGTGGACGAACTTCCATCAGTCACACCCTTAGCATGGCTGAACGAGTAAGATCCATTCACTTCCAAGCCTTTCAGCACTCCCGAGGTGAAATTCTTTTGCAACTGGAAGGAAGAAGAAAAAGCATGGCCCTTGCTCGTATTGCGGAGCATAATCACGTTGTTTGCAGCTTTCTGGTTTACTACGGCCAAATCACTGTAATAGGCTCCGGTATAAAATGGGCGTGCATTCTGTCCTGATCCATCATTCACAAAATTGGTAGAAATTTCTTTGCCGATGTTGTCGTGGTATATTCCATTGATGTCTTTCGAATAAAGTAGCTCCACGGTCGCAATCCATCCGTCACCGAATTTGTAATCGGCAGCTAGGTTGTTTTTCCACAACATAGGATACTTGAATTTAGGGTCAGTGACATTGATGTCGGCACGAGTAGCACTTCCTGCGGCAGGCTTGAGCTGGTCAATGTTTCCGGTAAACCCTAATGTTTTCAACTTGTCGGAAGGGATCGAAATGTCACCAAACAAAACGCCGTTGTTTCCAGCCTGGTTGCTCAACCATACATAAGGAGGAGTTCCGGTGAACAATCCCGATCCACCCCTGATCTGCAAGGATTCGTCATCCAGAGGACGGTAGTTGAATCCTATGCGGGGAGACAACTGGATTTTTGCATTCGGATATTTCGACACATCCACTTTGATTCCGTCGCGGTATGTTTCGGCAGCCACCTTGTCGTTGGGAGCCAAGTCTGTGGTGAAAATAGGGATGTCGGCGCGCAAACCAAAAGTGAAATTCAAGTTATTGCTCAACGTCCATTTATCCTGCACATAAAAGCCCAACTGGATTACATCCACATACGCAAATGGGAAAGAATCTCCGATGGCATATTTTTGAGTGAAACTGGTGCTTGAAGCTCCTTTGATGTTTGCAACACCACCATTGATCGGGTTCAACCCATACGTGGAAGGATTGAACTGCGTGATGTCAAATCCGGAAAGGCTACCGCTGTGGGCTGCCATATAGTCTTTCGTGGCAAGCACGTTGAACTTGAAGTCATCCACCGAAGTGAACACCCATGCACCTGGATAGTTTTGCGCAAAACCGTTCGCAAATTTGCGGAAATCACTTTGTGTGCCGACTGTCACCTGATGGCTTCCGTTGTTCCACACGAAGTTGTCTTGAAGTTGCCAGATGTCTGTGTTCAGCTTGTTGTTGTAAGAATTGGCTTCCGTTCCGAAAGTGGTCATCGCCATCAGGTTGGTTCCATCGCCATTCAGGATGTCCACTTGAGGGAAAAATCCACCGTCCATATCACGGAAATCACGCAAACGAGAATAGCCCACTTTGAAATAGTTGCTCATCTCTGAGTTGATGGTTGTGTTCAAGTCCATGATAACAATGTCGAAATTGTTATTCGTGCGGTAGAAGGCAGAACTGAAGGGAATGGCAAATTCGTTCGGGCCACGGCCATTTTTCGGAGCTCCCGACGTACTTGGCTTGTTTGTGGTGAACGACTTGAGGTGATAGTATTTCAAGCTTAGAGCGTTCCTCGAATTCACGTTCCAGTCTAAGCGAGCTGTAAGCCTATCGGCCTGTGTGTTGTATTTGGACAAATTATAAATCCCTGGACTATAATTGAATTGCTGATTAAGGAAGTCCGAAATTCCTTGAAGTGTTGCCGACTTTGCGAGCGAATTATCTGTAGTATAAGTAATTGGGGTTTCCTGACGATCCAATTCGCCATTCAGGTAAAAGAACAATTTGTTTTTGATGATGGCACCTGATAAGCTCAATCCGTATTGTTTGTTTGAGAATTCACTGACGGGCAATACGTTGTCCTTTATTCTATATCCCACCAATGCAGGACTTTTCACATAATAATAAGCCGATGCGTGCACATCGTTAGTTCCTGATTTTGTCACAGAGTTGATCCCCGCACCCGTAAAGCCGCCATTTCGAACGTCGAAAGGAGCAATCATTACCTGCACCTGCTCCAACGCTTCCAGCGAAATGGGTTCTGTTCCGGTTGCGCCAAGGGAAGAGCTCAAACCAAATGAATTGTTGAATGAAGCCCCATCCACGGTGACGTTGTTATAGCGATAAGAAACGCCAGCAAAGTTGCTTCCGTTGCTCATCGGTGTCAATTTAGTGAAGTCGCTTAGAGACCTGTTGATGGTTGGAAGCTTGTCCAATTTGTCGCGGGTGATGATTTCCTGCGCACCAGTTCTACTGGCCGATATTACCGGATTCTTCTGCCCGATAACCAACACCTCGTTCAAAGCCTTTGATTCTTCTTTCAATGTCACGTTGAGTGTACGTTCTTCGCCGAGAGTTAAGCTAACATTATTCACTTCCTCAGCATTGAATCCCACATATTTGAATTCAATCTTGTAAGGCCCCCCGATTCTTAGATTCGGAAAGTTGTACTTTCCATTCTGATTTGTAGTTGCCCAATAAGTAGTTCCTGTTGGAACATGTGTTGCCTTCACATTCACACCAAGCAGAGCTTCCTTGGTGTCACTCGTGATTTTACCACTGATTGAAGCTGTTGTTACCTGCGCATTGGCAATCCCGGAAAACAGGAACGCCATACACATAATAATAGCATAGATAGTTTTTTTCATACTTTGAATTATAGAATTATTAACGCGTTTTCCAACTTTAACAAACAAAATTAACTCTTCACAAAGATACAATAAAGAATAATACTGTTTGTTACGTTTTTATTATTTTTTTAGCAGTCACCGCCATAGAACTTAAAATAATAAATTTCGTTTACCAAAATGAAACGAATTACCTCTAAACCAACAGCTATCCTTAATTAATCTATATTTTGGATTTATACAATTAGCTCCTTTTTCATTACCTTTGTATTGTACCGAATAAAACAAGAAATGGCTCAACAAGATATTTTGACAAATATTAGAGACAAGGTCTCCGACTATCACCCCGAGACCCTCGCACACTACCGCCACCTCCATAGCAATCCCGAACTTTCTTTCGAAGAAAAGGAGACGGCGGAGTACGTGAAAGCTGCACTAAATCAAATAGGTATTCCTTTTCGAGAAAAGATCGGTGGATATGGCATTCTGGGGCGCATCGTAGGTGAAAGAACCGGACAAAAGGTGATCGCCCTTCGTGCAGACATGGATGCGCTTCCGATAGTGGAATCAAACAATCTGCCCTTCAAATCGAAAAACTCAGGCGTCATGCACGCTTGCGGCCACGACACGCATACTGCCTCACTGCTCGGGGCGGCAAAAATCCTGCACGGGATGAAATCGGAATTTGGCGGCACGGTCTTGCTCGTTTTCCAACCGGGAGAGGAAAAGCATCCGGGAGGGGCTTCCCTCATGCTGAAGGACGGCGTTTTCGATATCATCAAGCCCGACCTGATTGTCGGACAACATGCTTATGTGGACTACCCGGTGGGAACTGTCGGCTTTCAGGAGGGTATCATCATGGCTTCGGCCGATGAGATCCACATCAAAATAAAGGGGAAAGGCGGCCACGGCGCACTCCCGCATCTGCTAAACGATACGGTGCTGGCTGCCTCGCAGGTGATTGTTTCCATGCAACAAATCGTAAGCCGCCGCTCTAATCCGTTCAAGCCGATGGTTATTACCTTTGGCAAGTTCATCGCAGACGGGGCCACCAACGTCATCCCCAATGAGGTGACTCTGGCCGGAACTTTCCGCTGCATGGACGAGCAAGAACGGGCAAAAATGAAGCCGATCATACGGGAAATAGCCATTTCAACCGCAAAGGCGCATGGCTGCGAATGCGACATCGAGGTGTACGACGGCTATCCTTGCACGAAAAACGATCCGCTGGTGACGGTCTTGATGAAATCCTTTGCTTCAGAATACCTTGGGAAAGAAAAGGTGTTGGGCTTGCCGCAACGGATGACCTCGGAGGATTTTGGGTTTTTCTCACAAGAATATCCCGCCACGTTCTACCGCTTCGGAGTTATTGGCTCGCAAAACTGTGGCGGACTACATACCCCGACTTTCCACATTGACGAAGAAGCACTGAAAACGTCGGTAGGGCTGATGGCTTATCTGGCCTACCGCTATTTGGATGGAGGCGAAGGGTAATTTACAAATTATAGAACCAGCTTTAGCCCCCCAATAACTGATGACTGCTAACTGCTCTTGCGTATTTCAGCAAAAATAGATAGCTTTGCAAAGATTCTAAAAGCCACCCCTGTCGTGGTTTTTCATTTGATAGTCTTGCAATTGCAACCATATATCAATTTAATAAAACAATAAAACATTAATGAAAAGAGTTGTATTAATTCGTCACGGTGAAAGTGTCTGGAATCAGGAAAACCGGTTCACCGGATGGACAAACGTGGATTTG
>MKRS01000187.1 GCA_001897035.1 Bacteroidales bacterium 45-6 | reverse complement strand
TGTAATCATTAAACTTAGTTGGCATAGCGATCACAGGCAGCCGCGGATCATCAGTACCCGGCTCATACGTGAGGTTGCCGAGATTCATTCTCTTCATTATTACGTTAGGAACAAAATGTGCGTACTGTGTTTCATAAACCCCCCTGCTCCAATATCCGCCTGCGCCTCCTACTTCAGTGGTATGGGAAGAAAACTGGCACTCAAAATCGGGGAGATTAGTAATAGCATCACTAATGGCGGCTTTGGCTTCGGTTTCTGCCACTCCGGAGATCCGGACAGCCAGCCTTAACCTTTCTGAATTAATGTATTTAATCCATTTGCTAACATCACCATTAAATACAAAGTCCTGGTTTTTAAAAAGCGCCTGGGCCGAAGAAGACATTTTATCATAATCTGATTGAAGCGATCCTGATATATCCTTCAGATCCTGCAATATGGAAAGATAAGTTTGCTTGGGATCATCGAATTTAGGAAAGAAAACATTACTTTTTCCCTGAAAAGCGTCAGCATAAGGTATACTGTTAAAAAAATCTACTAATCTTGCACACCATATATCCTTAAATACAGTGCCCAACTGATAATATACATTCACATCATTTTTTTGCTCGTCAGCAAGACCTTCCAGTTCAAGTTTCATTGTACCCCAATCCCGCATTCTTGAATAACAGGCACCATATTGACTCTGTACCCCGTTTGAGGAACCCTGAAAACCATTTCCCCCTTCTCCATTCTCCAGGTCATCGTAATCGGAATACCATGCATACCTGGGTGTAACATAGCGTACATGGGTTTGTGCATACATTCCGACACCCAGATCACTTTCCCACCAATATTCGCCGTAGTCTTTCACATAAAACTTCCATTGATACAGCATATTGGTAAAATAGCCGGCAAATTTATTTCCGGACGGAGGATCAACCGTATTGGGGTTGGGGTATGCATCCTGCACTTTTTTAGTACAACTGAAAATTGTAGTTATTAAAATAACCGCAAAAATTATTTGCAATATTTTTTTCATCATAAAGTATTTATACGCTTATAAAATTATTTTATAAACTCAGATCAAGCTTTACACCTATTGTTCTTGTCTGGGGCAATGCCGAGTATTCCACAAAAGAATCAGAGCCCAATGAAGATTCAGGATCAATATTGGGTATTGTTTTATATATGTAAAACAAATTCCGCGCAAAAACCGACAAAGTAACCTTTTGCATTTTCATGCTTTCTGAAATAGACTTAGGTAAAGTATAAGCAACGGAAAGCTCCCTGAATTTTATGTAGTCATTTTTATACAAATGATCAGGTTGAAAAAATTCGCTCACATCATGAATGAATGTAGAGTAATACGCCTGGTCGGTGATCAGAATGTCGTTAGGAACATAGTTTCCCGAACCATCATCTTTCATACCATCAAGCACGAGCCCGTTATGATACACTCTTCCGTCTTTTGAATCAGCAGGCGCCGATGTATTGTGGGACGGCAGCTTAACTAATTTACCCTGTGTGTTGATGTAATAAGGCAATCCGCCATGAGCTTCATCGCGGTATTTAAGCGTTTCCTTGGTTTCTCCCTGCCCTAACAGATAATAATTAGTATAAGAAAGGTAAGTGCCGCCAAGCTTATAGTTTATGCCGATATGTACATTAAAATTCTTATAAAAATAGTCTGCAAAAAAGCCGCCGATAAGATACGGGTTGACGTTACCTACTGTTACCAGCTTGGAATTGTCATAAGCATAAGTACCATCAGACTTAACTACTTTCTCCCCGGATTTGGGATCTCTTTTATAATCATAAGCCTGAACGTCTCCGATCTTCTTACCTTCTTCCGCCACTATCCTGTAGGCGCCGCCACCCTGGTATACATAGCTTGTAATACCCGGGTAAAGGCTGAGCACTTTAGAATACTGGTTAGCCAGCGTCATACTAACATCCAGCCTGTTTGTTTTATTAGAGATAGGGCTGTATTTTGCAAAAAACTCATACCCCCAGCTTTTTACTTTTCCTGCATTGATTTTTATTGAGTTTACGGAAGTGCTCTGTGCAAGCTGAAGCCCCATGATCTGATCATAAGTAGTATAAGTGTAATAAGAGAAATT
>MKRS01000186.1 GCA_001897035.1 Bacteroidales bacterium 45-6 | reverse complement strand
AACTACAAGGTTCTGTCAATGGCACGGATTGGGTAGATATTGAATCGAAAGAGAACATTCAATTCCTCCATAAGCAGGAAACAAACTTGTTCCAACTGACATTGCCGGGTGACAAAGAAACCATCCCAGCCTACAAATACATAAGGATAACCTTTTTGGAGAATAACGGGGGAAGAGATCTGCGGTTGTCGGAATGGCAGATATTCGGATTTCCCACCCAACTTGTGACCAACATAACAGGAAACGGGGGAGTCATAACAGGGGAATATGCCGGATACCAGGAAAATGGTTATGTTGAGACTGTCGATAAACTTATCAATAATGCTATTGGCGAAAAATACTGTGTGGTGGGTCAAAGCTCCGGATGGATTGAATACAGGTCTTCGACCAAAGTAAAATTGAGCGGCTATTCGCTCACACGGTGCGGAGCTCTTTACGAACGTGACCCAAAATCCTGGACACTACAGGCTTATGACAACGATACTCAGACCTGGGTTACATTGGATACTCGCGAAAACCAGGACTTTATGGCCCAGTTCAACACGATGAAATACAAAGCAAACACCAATAAGTCGTATTTGAGATTCCGTTTAAACATCACTGCCATACAGGGAACATCAACGTTCCAGTTCGCCAAATGGCAATTATTCGGGGAAGAAACATCAGCTCCCATAGCAATCACAAAAGTAGCCTGCATTGGAAACAGCATCACGGCCAACGCACGTCTAAACTATGACGACAGGTATCCGACCATATTGCAAAAATTACTGGGCGAGACATATTCTGTGGAGAATTTCGGAGTTGGAGGAGCCACCCTGTTGAAAGGAAGCTCCTATCCATATTGGGACCAATCGGCATATACCAAGGCTCTGGCTTTTGTTCCCGACATTATCGTTATCAAATTGGGCACAAACGATTCTAATCCGAGCAATTGGATGAAAAAGGCTAATTTTGTGGGCGATTATGTGGATTTTATCAATTCATTCAAAGCTGTTAATCCGAATGTGAAAGTGTTCACCTGCTATCCAATTACGTCGTGGAACAGTACGATGCCGATTGTCGATAAAACGATAGTGGATGAAATCATCCCGATGATAGACATCGTTGCTGCACAAACGGGAGCAACGGTTGTTGATTTGCACACGCCGACCTTCGGAAAAGTCTATCAAACCTATGATTATGTACATCCCGACGTAAGAGGCACTACACTGATGGCGAATACCATCTATAAAGCTATTGAACCCTCGGCGGCAGAACCATATATGAACCCGGCTTATATCTCCAACCTGAATTCCTTTGACAGAACGGATTCTGTGGTGTCGTCATCCTCTTCCGCAAATGTAGAGGTGGCTGATTTGTTTGATAATAATCTGAATACGGAAGTCGATTTCGGAACTTTTTCCAACGACATGTATTTTCAGTTTGATTTGCCTGAAAACTTCAGAGTGACGGGTTATTCACTGACAACAGCGCAGGGAGATATGAAAAACACACCGAAATCATGGATATTGCAGGGTTCTGCCGATAAAAGCACTTGGAATACAATTGAAACACGCACTAACCAGAAATTCTATTATCCGACAGAAACAAATCTGTATCAAATCGCAATCGAGGACAACAAAACGGCTAATGCGGAAAAACTCCCGGCCTACAAATATTTCCGTGTACTGTTCAAGGAAAATAATGGCGGAACGAGTCTTAAATTATCCGAATTTCAGTTGTACGGAATGAACAAAGTAATGGTAACATCAATTACCGGAAATGGCGGAAGTATCACAGGACAATATGCCGGCTACCAGAACGGGACAGAATATGTGGAAACTGTAGACAAACTTATTGACAATAACATCTCAAGCAAATACTGTGTAACCGGACATACCAGAGGCTGGATTCAGTACGAATCGGCAGTACCCGTAAGACTGGGAGCTTATTCCATCACGGGTTCAATGAACGATATCAGTCGTAATCCGAAAACATGGGAACTCTTCGGTTCTGATAACGGTACTAATTGGGAACTTATTGACGAACAGCAAAATCAAGAATCCAAGTTTTTTGTGCGGCTGAACACCGTTGAATATCCCGTATCCACCACAAAAAAGT
>MKRS01000185.1 GCA_001897035.1 Bacteroidales bacterium 45-6 | reverse complement strand
TGCCGATGGAGTAGGAGCAGAAGTCGATGCTGGCATCCGCAGCGATGCAGGGATGATGTCCGGCCTTGATGTATTCCACCAGATCGATCACGTCGTAATAGGTTTGCAAGCCCGACCAAATGAAACGTTGGGGCTTGTTGTGCAACCGGGTGCTGATGGCCACGTTCGAAAGGCTTGATGCGATCACGTTCGGGTGGCGGCTTTTGCGCTGCTCGCTCACCCAAAACATTTCGCGCGAATTGCTCCAGGCCGATGGAGCGCGGTTCATGTGGAAGGCAATCGGGAACAGTAGCACGGCTTTTCCGGTGATTTCGCACAAACGATGCGCCCAGGGAAGATACTTGCTCCAGTATTTTTCGTTGAATCCGTGGAACATGAAAATCACCCCTTTCGATTTGACAGCAGCTTTCGGTACAATCACGTGGTAGCGGAAATGGATGTTTTCGGTGATCTCCGAGTCTTTTTTGTTCAGCATTTGCTGGATTATATCTGGCTCGTAATCCTCCATTGCGCTGGGGATAAATTCGTAGTCGTCGCTATTTCCTGATCCTCCAGGCAAGAGAAAACGGTATTTCGATTCGAAAGAGAAATTACGCATTTCGAAATTTTCATCGATTGAGATACGCTCGTCGGTGTAGCCCTCGATGGCTTTCAGGTGGTTGAATAAATCGATGTATTTCATTGTCAAGCAAGTTGTTTGTCACATATCTTCTTTCATTTTCCTTAAAATTCTTTTAGCAGCCGATGCCCTATGCGGCAGAACAAGCATTTCCGCTTTTCGCAATATTCCCGCTTGAGCTGGATCAGGGCTTGCGTGTCATAGGCGGAGCCGGCTTGCAAGCCTGCCCGCACAAACTGGCTCACGATGGAATTGGATTCGGGGCGCAATGTTTCAAAAAAGGCTGTCGCCTTGCCGAGAAAGCTGTCCGAGCCGCTCTTCAATCCATAAGCGAACAGCAGGGGTGCCACCGTATTAATCAGTATCACGTCCAAAGAGGCATCGCCCAGATATTTGCTCTTCTGTGGGGATTTGTCTTTGAACGAGTAGTGTGTCTGCCAGTATTCGGAGGCGTTCACATGGAAGTGAAGGCGGATTTTTCCCACGTCTTCCGTTTCCAAGACCATCGAAAACAGACCCGGAATTGTTTGGCACAATTTCGCCAACTGGGCAATTCGGAGATAGGGCGATCCCGTCGGACGCACACGCAGCTTCTTAAATAGAAACGAGTCCAGCGGTTGTAAATTGTATTTTGCCCGCAAGAATTGGTATTCTCTTTTCAAGGCCAGAACGTATTCGTCGCCCGCATCCGGATCGCCCAACATGCCCGCTTGTCCAAATAAAATTGCCTCCAACTGAATGAGATTGTCGCTATGTTTCAGCAAGATGTTCAGAGGCGTGGCCAATGCCAAGCGTTCAAACGGATCTGCATTCAACCCGAAGCCAAAGTTACGGGAAAGTATTGTATAAAACACATCATTCCATGAATTTTCGAAGCGGTCGAGCAACCGGAAAACATCTTTCGACTTCCGTTCCAGCCGCTCCACAAGCAAGGTCTCGGTCATCGAACGGAGATGGATGGGAGGGATGGTGCCGATGAAGTTGTTGCAAGGAAGGGAATTGTCCGACGCAAGGAGGTATTCATAATTGTTTCTCAGCTTGGGTGGCACCTGCAGTTCGCACTGGGGCAACGGCTGCCCGGCTTGGTTGAATACTTGCTGCCCCGCTTTGGCTACCACATGCAGGATCACCGAGTTGTAACTCTCGTCCAAATGGTGATTGTGCCTGATCCAATCTCTGGGATCGGTATGGATCTCTATGTTTCCGGCCCAGACCTCGCCTCCGATCTTGACCTTCGCGTTGAAAAAATCGGGGCCTGCATCCGTGTTGGGGATGCCCACGTCAATGACCTCCAGCGGCACGCCCTCTGTCGTTTTCAGTTCGTGCTGATAGAGTCTATATTTCCAGATGTAATGTAGAAGTAGCTCCATAAAAATAGCGTATATAAAGTTTGGTCGAATGGATTTCCAAATATACGGATTTTGCGGGCAAAAAGGATATTATCCGGGCAAATTAGGAACGGGAACAGACCATTCGTTCCGAA
>MKRS01000184.1 GCA_001897035.1 Bacteroidales bacterium 45-6 | reverse complement strand
CATCGGCGATCCCACAAAATCCAAAACCAGACTGGGATGGGTGCCGGAATATGATCTGCCAGCATTAGTAAAAGAAATGGTGGCTGCCGACGTTGAAATATTTAAAAAAGACAGCAAGACTCAATGGGAGCATTTGGCCGGATAGCCGATACAATATGCATTAGTCAACAGAAAATCTTTTAAGACTAAACAACAATATCGTGAATGCTGTAAGCAGGGTTATATTGAAAGGAATGCGCAAACTTTACCTGGCTTTCAATCCTGACGCTGTGGGCGGCGGTCGCAATTGGAAAATGTTCTCACAGAAGGAGTATGCCAATAATCTAATATGTGAGTTGTTGCAGAAGGATGAGCCTTGCATGATTGCCCGGTTTGGCTCTACAGAGATGTTATGCCTTATAAATTATTTAGGGATAAAGCAAAACAACAGGAATTGGGGAGAGTATATAAAAGGCAAAACACCGGAATGGTGGTGGGAAACGAATGTCATTGATCAACTGCAAAAATGGAGTGGTTTTTTCCCGGGAGGTATTGATAAAGTAGAGCAATTTTGCGAATTAATAATAAAAGATATCCCTCAGGTAGATTTATTGGGGTCCTGGTTGTTGCACGAGAAATATTTCAAAAATGAATTGACAGGTTGTAAAAAAGTAGTTCTCGAAGATTTAGAACCTTTTTTTGCAACTAATCCCTGGACAAGGGCTTTAGCCGGGAAGAAAGTACTGGTTGTTCACCCTTTTGCAGAAACGATCAGGATGCAGTACAAAAAAAGAGAGCTTTTATTCGACAATGATCTTTTACCTGCTTTTGACCTGAAAATTATCCAGGCAGTGCAGAGCATTGCGGGAGAAAAGACAGCGCATGCAGACTGGTTTGCTGCGCTGAAGTGGATGGAAGATGAAATTGATAAAGTTGATTACGACATCGCTATAGTTGATATTGAACGCATAGCCGCCGTCGCTCTTCAGGCTGTTATAGAGATACTCGACGCTGCCGTTGATGGTGCGCTCGTTCAGATCGAAGGCGCTGCGGGTGACGAGGTTGACCTGTCCGCCGAACGCGTCGGCGTCGCGGTCGGGCGTGAGCGCCTTGATCACCTCGATGCCGGCAATCATGTCCGACGGGATCGTGCTGAGGTCCACGGCGCGCGTCTCCGAGCCGGCGGTGGTGAAGATACCGTCGTTGGCCGGCGTGCTGATGTGGGAGCCGTCGAGGGTGATGGAATTGAACTTGGCCTCGGCGCCGCGAATGGAGGCGAAGGCGGAACGACCATCGAGCACGACACTGACGCCCGGCAGGCGCGCGAGGGCATCGCCGACGGTTTTGTCGGGCAGGTTGCCGATGGCGTCCGAGGAGATGATGCTCGAGATGGTGTTCGAAGCGCGCTGCTGGTTGATGGCGCGCGACTGGCCTTCGCGGATACTCTCGACCTTGAAGGCTTCGAGGGTGACGACTTCGGGATCGAGTTTGAGGAGGACGTCGGCGGCGCGGTCGTTGCTGACGGTGACGGTCCGGTTGGCGGGAGCATAGCCGAGGTAATCGACCGTGACGCGCTGGGTGCCGTCCGGCACGCTATCGAGACGGAAACGCCCGTCGCGATCGGTGGTGGTGGACAGGTTGGTGCCGTCGATCGCGACGGTGGCGCCCCGGACGAAGTAGCCGCTGTCGTCGGTGACAACACCGGTGACCGTGCCGGCCGCATAGACGGCCTGCGCGAGGGCGAAGGGGAGGCTGAGCAGGAGGAGCGTGGAGGCACGCCGACGCGTGCGTCCAGGATGGTGCTGGAGGGTGGGGTTCATAGGGATGCGGGGGTTAGGGTCAGCGCGGCGAGTCACGAGGTGCTGCCAGCGTGCGATCAGCGCTAGAGGGGCGCGAGCAGAGGTAAATTCAGGGCTTGGTCAAATTGTTGAATATTTGGCTGGCACCGCGAAAGCGGACGGGCAGTGTCCAGCGGCATGCCGTTACCCCCGTTGCGGAGAGTCACATTGCGCGACATAGCAGCGGCGGCGGGCGTGCATTTTTCGACGGTTTCGCTGGCGTTGCGAAATCACCCGCGGTTGCCGAAGGCAACCTGCGAACGCGTGCAGAAGGTCGCGGCGCAGCTGGGTTAT
>MKRS01000183.1 GCA_001897035.1 Bacteroidales bacterium 45-6 | reverse complement strand
CGGCGGCAGCGGCAACTGGGGTGACCTGATGATCCCGGTCATCGTCACCCAGGGCGCCGCGGCGTAAATCGCAGCGGATCGCTGCAGGAAGGACAATTCAAAGCCGCCGGTCTCTTGGAGCGACCGGCGGTTTTTCGTTTCTGCCGCAAGAACCCGACGGGTTCAAAAACCGCGATTGGGATGCCTGCCGGCAAACAGCAAGCATCTATCGCGATCGGAGATGTGAACAACGATGGATACGAGGATGTCCTCTATATGAATGCTGATCCAAATAGCATCTTCCTGAACAACTACGGCGATCAAACATTCAAGAAATATGAATTGACTTACACCAAACCCACAGGAGGTGACAGCGAAGCCAATTATAGCTACAAAGGCAACCAATGGGGTGGAACTGCTTGCTTGGTGGATTATGACCGCGATGGAAACTTGGATGCTTTCACGGCAGCCTATGGTTTCACTCCCCGTCTGATGCGGAATACATTGGCAGAAGATGTGACAGGGAATCAGGCTCCTACTGCTCCTGCCAACCTTTCAAGCTCTGTTAGCGACGGCGTGGTTACTTTCTCCTGGTCGGCTGGCAGCGATGACACGACTCCGGCTGAGGCGTTGAAATATAACCTCTATGTGAAAAAGAATGGCAGCGACCTTGCTTCCTTCGTCCTTCCGGCAGACTCGATCACAGGTCGCCTGAAAGTGAACGAAACGCTTGCTCCGATTGTCTCCACATCTTATAAGATCTCAGGATTGGATGCCGGAAATTATACTTTCGGTGTGCAGGCTATCGACAATTCCAAAGTGGGAAGCACCTTCGCCAAGGGTACATTCACGATAAACTCTTCGAGCATAAATTCGGAATTGGCTAACAAGATTGGCGTTGTTTCGGGAACTGGCAAGATCACCATTACGGCAGAAGCCGGTTTGGATGGCGCAGTTTCTGTTTGCACAGCCAGTGGGGCAACCGTGTATAGCAAATCAGGGAAAATTAGCAATTCGGTTGTTAGCTTGTCTCCTGGATTTTATGTAGTGAAAGTCTCTTCTGGCAAAAATACAGTGGTCAAGAAAGCTGTTGTCAAATAAAGGAATATCCTTGTAGGAAGGGCTGCGAATCGAATGTGATTCCCTTCTGTCTGCCGAATTGAGTTCAATTCGTAGCCCTTTTCTCTTTGTGTCAGGAAAACAGGCTTGGAAAATTTCTGAGCCGCTGTTTCCTTCGATAATACCAGTGTTTTTTATATGCCGAATGGTGCTTCGTTGTGTCGCATGCACTCAATTCACGATAGAAAATGCGTTAAATCCAATATCATCAATGAAAATGATTTTTAGTAGAAAAAAGTCAGTCGTTATTATTCTCATTGCGGTGATGTCCGGCTTGCTGGCCGTTTCCTGCAAGGACAATTATTTCTACGACGACAAGGCACCTAACTTCTTGGGGTCAAGCATTTACGACTACATGGAGCAGGACGGGCATTACAACTATTTCTTGCGGTTGGTCAACGACCTCCATTACAAGGATGTGCTTTCATACACCGGGAGTAAAACGCTTCTTGCCGCCCGTGACGATGCCTTCGACCGTTTTTTTGCCAGCAACAGCTATGGTGTCAAATCTTACGATCAGCTTTCCTGGGCTCAGAAACGAAGCATCATGAACGTGAGCATGATTAACATGGCTTATTTGTCGAGCATGATCTCGAACTTGCCTTCCTCGCAGACTACGTCAGGAGAGGGCTGGGCCATTCGCCGGAACACGGCCAACACCTACCTCGACAGTATCAGCTTCGCAAAAGACGAGGAACTGTTTGCCAATCCCTATTGGGGCAGGTTTAGCAACAAGGGCCTGTATCTGGTTGATAACGAGGCTCCCGCTCCCATCATCCATTTTACGCCCGAAAACCTTGCCCGGCAAGGGATTACGACCAGCGATTTTTCTACCTTATATAACGGAAAATCATTTGGAAGCAACACTTTTTATGTGAATGGAATCAAGGTTCTTGAAAAAGATATTATTTGCAAAAACGGATACGTGCATGTGCTTGAAGATGTGTTGCTCCCTGCAAAGAACATGGCCCAGATTATCCGTGACAATGGACAGACAACGCTTTTCAACAAGCTGATGAGCAAAT
>MKRS01000182.1 GCA_001897035.1 Bacteroidales bacterium 45-6 | reverse complement strand
CCTTTGTGCCGAAGTATTCCGAGGTTTTCTCCTTCGGAGCATCCACCTCAACGGGTTTTCGTGATGAGGCTTTCGCTACGGCTTCGAATCGTAGTTTTGTCATGACAATTGAATTTAAAGAAATAGTATCAGTGTATTAGCCATTAGCTTATAGCTATTAGCCTTTTCTAAAAGCTAATAGCTAAAGCCTAAAAGCTCTTTTAGAGCGAAATGTTTTTGAAACGGCTCACAGCTTCTTTGGTGTTTTCCAATGTTCCGAAAGCGGTGAGTCGCAGGTAGCCTTCGCCACTCGGTCCAAATCCAACGCCGGGAGTACCAACAATGTTCAGCTCGTTGAGCAAATAGTCGAAAAATCCCCAGGAATTCAGTCCTTTGGGTGTTTTCACCCAAATGTAAGGCGAGTTTACTCCGCCGAATACGCTCAGTCCTTGCTCCAAAAGACCGTTGCGGATGATGGAAGCGTTGCTCAGATAGTATTCGATGGCGGAACGCACTTGTTGTTTTCCGGCTTCGGAATAGCAGGCTTCGGCCGCACGTTGAATCACGTAGGGCACGCCGTTGAATTTGGTGGTGTGCCTTCTGTTCCAAAGCTTGTTCAAAGCCACGGCTTCGCCCGATTCGGTATATGCAAGCAATTCTTTTGGAATCACGGTGTAAGCACAACGCGTTCCGGTGAATCCTGCTGTTTTGGAGAAGCTTCTGAATTCGATGGCCACTTGCTTGGCACCTTCAATTTCGTAGATGCTGTGGGGAACGTCGTCTTCGGTGATGAAGGCTTCGTAGGCGCTGTCGAAGAGGATCAGCACTTTGTTTTCGATGGCATAGTCCACCCACACCTTTAGTTGGGCTTTCGTAAGTGTTGTTCCTGTTGGATTGTTGGGGAAGCACAAATAGACGATGTCGATTTTTTGCTTGGGCAATTCAGGGATGAAATTGTTCTCCGCTGTGCAAGGAAGGTAAGTGAGCCTGTCCCATTTCCCGTCAGCCTGGAGGTTTCCGGCCCTTCCTGCCATCACGTTGGTGTCGATATACACGGGATAAACAGGATCGGTGATAGCCACCAAGTTGTTTACGCCCAATATGTCGCCGATGTTTCCAGTGTCACTCTTCGCCCCGTCGCTCACAAATATTTCGTCGGCCTGAATGTCCAATCCTCTTGCCTTGTAATCGTTTTCGGCGATGGTATTTACCAAAAAATCATATCCTTGTTCGGGGCCGTAACCACGGAATGTTTCTGCTGCCGCCATTTCATCCACGGCTTTGTGCAGGGCTTCTATGCTTGCAGCCGGTAGCGGTTTGGTCACATCGCCGATTCCCAGACGGATAATGTTTGCATCGGGATGGGCCGTTTTGAATTCAATTACTTTTCTTGCAATGTCCGAAAAAAGGTAGCTTCCCGGAAGTTTCAAATAGTTTTCGTTGATAAAAGCCATAGATTGTTTGAAATGTTTTATGGTTGTTGTCTTATTTAAATTTCTCCTTCAAACACGGTCACCGCCTCGCCGGTCATATAAACCCGGTTGTCGGTTTCGCGCCATTCCACTTCGAGGTCGCCGCCCAAAAGATGGATGGTGACTTTGCGATCGGTGAATCCGTTCAGCACGGCAGCCACGGCAGATGCGCAGGCTCCTGTTCCACAAGCCAGTGTTTCTCCGGCGCCACGTTCCCACACCCGCATGTTCAAGGTGTTTCTGTCCACCACTTCGATGAATTCGGTATTGGTCTTTCGTGGAAAAACGGGATTCTTTTCGAATTTAGGGCCGATAACGGGCAAATCCAAGTCTTTGATTCCTTCGGTGAAAGTCACTGCATGTGGATTTCCCATCGAAACGCAAGTCATTTCCCATACCTTCCCGTCTATGGTCAACGGCAGGTTCAATACCGGCGATTTGTCTGCCACCACTGGGATTGTTTCCGCATCGAGGATGGGTTCGCCCATGTCAACGGTGACTTTGCGCGCTTTAGCATCGCCTTCGAGCAGCGAAATGTATTTGATTCCAGCCTTTGTTTCCAATGAAATTTTTGTTTTGTCTGTCAGGCCATTGTCGAAAGCATATTTTCCTACACAGCGGGATGCGTTGCCGCACATTTCCGCTTCGGAACCGTCCGAATTGAACATTTGCATCCGGATGTCA
>MKRS01000181.1 GCA_001897035.1 Bacteroidales bacterium 45-6 | reverse complement strand
TTCTTTCCAGCAGGATAAGATCATTGAATGCCTCAGGTGAAGCATAATCAGCCAGCTTTTTATCCTCCAGTCCTGCTCTTCTTCTTACAATGTTCACCAGTTCCATGGCTTCTTCAGTAGGAGACCCGGTGTTGGCAATAGCTTCCGCCTTGGAAAGCAGTACATCCGGGTAGCGATACATTACAATATCAACTGTAGTAAGGCTTGTGGTGCGGTCTGCATCTTCACTGATCTTTAAAGGAATGGGTCCCCAATCCAGGATATTCCCCGGGTTTGCCCTGTTGTAGGTGATGCCATCGCTACCGGTATATTCCGCAATAAGCATTTTTTTTCTTTTATCATCAGGCTCAAACCTGTCGTAAAACCACCAGGTACTTGATATAGTGCCCCATCCGCCTTTAGGTGTATAATTAGAGGGCAATACCATCAACTGCCATTGGTTTTCGCTGGTGCCTGTATAATCACAGGGAATTGCCCATATTACTTCTTTACTGCTCTTGGCTCCTTCAATATCCCATATCGCTGCATAGTCAGCGTCAAGGGAGTATGCATTATAGGCTATAATATCATCGCATAGCTCTTTTACCTTATCCCATTTTTTTTCATGCAGGTTAAGCCTTATGTCAATCATTTTTGCAAGCGCTTTATTAAAGCGGCCATATTCCGCATTCTGTGGTAGCGGAAGGTCGGCAGCGGCGGCTTCGAGATCTGCTTCAATAAAGGATACCATTTCATTGTATTCCATTCTCGCTAAAGGCTCCTCTTTGAGCGGGTTCTTCAACACTTCCAGCGGGGCTACAACAATAGGTCCGTACAAATCAAAAAGCGTATATGCCAGTAGTCCTCTTGCACATCTTACTTCCGCTATCGCTTTCTTTTTTAAATCTTCGCTTACTGTTGACTGTGAGATGAGATCAATGGTCATGGTCATACGGCTGATCTTGTTATAAAAATCATCGTAATAGCGCGTAAAGCCGGTGCTGTATGACTGGAAATTGTGTAATGATGCGATATTCTGATCGCCATATTTGCCATGTAATATTTCTGTGGTAGCATCGCTTAAAAACATTACCCCTCTTTCTGAGGTGGAGAAAATGCCATCACCCCATGCACCACGGAGTGGGTAATAGCAGGCATTCACCATTGCTTCAAGGTCTGAAGCAGATTTAGGAAATATATTCGGATTGATCTCTGAATAATCTATTGGTACAAGATCTTTGGTACAGCTGCATAGCCATACCATAGCTGTTAATAAAGTAAAACTGATATATTTTTTCATATACTGCACAGTTATCTGGATTAGAAATTGATGTTTAAGCCTATTGTATATGTTCTGATATAAGGATAGGCGGCGGTGTAAGAATCTGTTTCAGGATCCACACCGGTATAAGGTGTAATAACAAACAGGTTTTGGGCGTCTGCATGTATTCGTGCAGCGCTGATCACCTTTCCAAACCATTTGTGAGGAAGATTATATCCAAGTGAAATATTCTGCAACCTGATAAACCACGCATCCTGTACAAAAAAATCACCAACACCGTATGGCGACCATCCATAAAATGAACTGGGATGTGTGGTAGAAGGATTTTCCGGTGTCCATCTTTCTTTCACAATTCTCAGCGCATTATATCCGTTGGAGTAAACGCCTGCAGCACTTACACCATATGTAGTATAGTTGGGGTCGGCAAACCTTCTGCCGAACAGCGCATTGAAATCAAAATTCAGGCTGAAATTTTTATAGGTCAGTATATTGGTGAGCCCTGCCATAAAGCTCGGATCAGATGTGCCCATTAATTTTGTATCTGCTTCATCAATCATTCCGTCAGCTTTACCAAGGCGTATAAAACGTCCATTGGCATCTACAACCGGGTTGCCATTGGCATCTCTTTCAAATCCGTCTATATCTTTTATTTTAATCATGCCGGGCTTAAGTTCCGGTTGCGATGCAGGCACTTGTTCACCTACCTGTAAAATGCCATCTGCTGCTCTGCTGTATACCGCACGTATAGGGTCATTGGCGCTTTCATATACCGCAGGTTTCCAGTCAGGAGCTCTTTCTTTCCACGTGTCTTTATACCGTGAAAGCGCGAACATGGTTTTCCATTGGAAATTTTTCGTTTGCACATTGCGGCTGTTAA
>MKRS01000180.1 GCA_001897035.1 Bacteroidales bacterium 45-6 | reverse complement strand
CCAGGATGATTCGCACAACGTCATAAGCTTCGGGATTTGTGCCAACGACGGCACGATCCATTTGGCCTTTGACCACCACAACAGCCCGCTTCATTACCTGAAGTCAATTGTAGGCTTGGCCAACAACCCCGAAACAACCCGATGGGCTGCTGAAAGTTTTTCCACGACTGGCTCCCGGATGGTGGAAGGAATCAATGTGCCGGATGTGACTTATCCCCGTTTTTTCAACAAGCCGGACGGCAATCTCTTCTTCGAATGCCGATACAAACTAAGCGGAGATGGCGACAGCTATTTGCGCGAATACGACGGAACTACCCACACTTGGAAAATGGTAGGGCGTTATGTGCAGGGAATGGACGCGACTCCGGACGCCTGTGCCTATATCAACCGAATGGATTATGACAACAAGGGAAGGATACACGTTTCGTGGTGCTGGCGCGACGATTTCAACGGAATGTCCAACCACGACATATATTACGCATACAGCACTGACCACGGCCGCACATGGCTGAACACTAATGGACAGAAAGTGGCGTCAACAGAGTACATGGTCAACCCGACCGATGCCACCGCACATGGCAATTGTCTCCGTCAGGAACTCGCAAGCCTTAAGATTGCCGACATCCCCTACAACCGGGGATACATCAATCAGGAGTCGCAGACCACGGACACTTTGGGACGGGTTCATATTTTGAATTCCTACATCCCCGTTGGTCAAGCCGACGACTCCAATTGGGCTTCTTCGAGGCTGAAGGCTCGACTGCACCACCGCTACCGCGACAGCAATGGCGTTTGGCAGGTAAGACAAGTCAAAAATAACGGAGCGGCAGTTTACTCCTATTGTCGGTCGCAGATAATAGCCGATGCCAGCAACAATGCCATTGTCATAGCCAATGGTGCTGAAATCTACGGAGCAACTTCGGCAAACGACTACAACGATTGGGGACTCATAAGCGATGTCGATAAGGGCAGGTTTTGCTCCGAACCACAAATAGATCATCCTCGTTTGCTCAAAGACGGCATTCTCTCGTTCGTATATCTTGGACGAGATCAACGGGTTGTCGTGATAGATTACCTGGTGGATAATCCGCACAAGCCCAACGGCACGGGCCTTCGTTCGCACACTGTGGGCGACACGGTCGTTTATTCGGGTACACTTGAAACAATTTATGGGGAGCAATACACCTTGTATTTGGGTTCTAAAGCCAAAGTGTATGTGGATGGGAATCTTTTGATGGAGAAAAATACTGATACGCCCGACGAAGTAAGCGCGCTTGTTCCGCTTATTGCTTCGCACCGTCACACTGTCGTGATAAAAACTCTTTCGTCGTCCCAGCCAATTATCTCTTGGTCGGGAAATAGAACGGTGAAGACTGCGGTACCCGTCGCTTCGCTTTATCCCGAAACTGACTCCCAAAGTGATAGCAGCGATGACTTTGCTTACCAACCTGAAAAAAAAAATGACGTTGTGATCCCATATTTGCCAAAGTTGCAAAACTTTGGAGGCCAATCTGTGAGCAACTTTACTGATTTTCAACCGGTAATATCGAATTTTACGCTCGAAGTTACCGGGACAGCAGGTGTGCCGATCAAGGTGGGCGACAATTATTTCGCCTACACTCCAGCTTCGAGCGGCCTTGTGCGCTTTGCGCAAAAAGACGGGATCGTGTATGTCTTCGAAGGGGATAAATACATCAAAAGCATTCGGCCTATGGCTTCGACCCAATATCCCGACATTTTTTCGCAACCCGCCGATTCGGTAGCCAAAACAGGAATATACGACAGCCGGAATCTATTTAAGAATCCCGGATTTGAACGATTCACACAATATATGTCCGGATACGATCCCGTAACAAAACCGGGCGACGTAAGGGCGATGCCTTCCAATTGGTTTACCCTTGCCAGCTATTATGTGGCAACAGGTTCGCGGGCAAACAATATCACAGTCAATAGTGGCTATGCAAGCATACGCTCCATTGCTGAAGGGAATTATGCCTTCATGCTACATGGTTTTGGTGCAGACGATGGCATGAAGTTCTGGCAGCAACTGAACGGTATGAAGCCCAGCACGCCTTACAGGGTGGTCTATCGGCACATGGCCCATAATGGCACGGTTGCCGGGAATTATGTGGCCCGTGTGGGCGGATTTTCTTCGGAATATTTCACCGAATACACCTATGCAACACCGGTTGTCGGATTTGGCAACTACAAGGACGTCACTTTCGATTTTGTTACGCCGGCATCGCTCCCATCGCAAATCTATTTTTCCGTCAGCCGCACGGCTACCAGCATCGGCCATTTCGACAGGATGACCTTGGTGGAAGGCGCGGTCTCTACCGGTAGGGGCATTACAGGAGTGAGTTCCGTGTCTTTTCTTGATGGACAGGCTTACGCTCCGGAACTGAAATTGAATGCGGGGGAATACATCGACATGACTGGCTTTATCGTGAATCCTGGCTTTTTGTCCAATACGGCGGATGGTTGGACGGGTGCTGCTGGCGGCGCTGTGAGCCTCAACGAGATGGAATTCTACAACAGGGCCTTCGACCTTTCCCAATCCATCGTGGGGCTTCCCGAAGGGATATACAAACTGCAAGTTCAAGGTTTTCATCGAGAAAAAGCGAACGATTATGCCGCAAATTATTATGCGGGGAATGAGTCTATCAATGCCGTTTTATATGCTAATGTTTCCGGTAGGATCAAACAGGCACCCCTTCTCTCGCTTTATTCCGCAGGGATGTTCGGCAATAGCGGCAATACGGATTTTGAAAACGGCTATGTCAACTCGATGGCTTCAGCAAGGCTTGCTTTTGACGGACAATTGTACGTGAACAAGATGGACAGCATCGTGGTGAAGAGCGGCGAAGCCTTGCAAATCGGTATCAAGACTTTGGCGGCCAACGTGGATGCGAGTTGGACGATATTCGACAACTTCAAGCTGCTTTATGCAGGCAAATTGGATAATCTTTCGGGGGTGAACGAAAACCAGGGGAGCGGGTCTGCTCATGAGGTTGTGTCTCGGAAATATTACAATCTGCAAGGAGTGGAGGTTGCCAAGCCTACGCAGAACACGGTTTATATTGTGAAGAAAACGCTGAAATCTGGCGAGATTGTTTCCGCTAAGGAATTTCGCCGATAGAGTAATCTCTCGATAGATTTCTATCTTTTAAATATGTTTTGATGGAGAAATGAAGTTTGGATTTTGTTAAATTGCTGGGAAAAATCTAAAATCAGGTGGGTTGCATACCGCCTAATCGTAATATTTAATTGTATGAATCAGCGCATGGTATTCAGAAAATCATCAAAGATGATAATTAAAAAAACATCATGCGGCGTTACATGCCGCCAAATTTTAAAAATTAATCGCATGAAAAAAATTTTATTTTGTAGTATTGCTGTTTGCACAATGGTCTTTCAGACTTTTGCGCAGCAAGTGGGTGACACTGTTACTGTGGGGACGATAAAGTATATCATCAAGAGTAACAATCAGATCACGAACCCTGGATTTGAAAGTGGATTTGCCGGTTGGACGGATGCTACTACTTCTGCAAGTGCATTGACTTCCGACAATTATACTTTGGTGGCAAACGGAGGAGTGGACAATTCCCAATATTTAGTAGGGAAAACAAACGCGAATTCCAGCTCTGCCGGATCGATAGGCACAGGGTGGAGCATTGGTACGGGAAAAACGTATTATTTTCGCTACTATGCCAAATACCTGGATGCAACCAAGGCGGCGGGTTCTGAAGCATATTTGAAAACCTCGTTGACGAATGACAAGACGAGCAGCACCGAACCCTTGGTACTCATTAATGCCACCTCCATCAATGCAGGGGGGCAATGGACATTGAATGCCACGGCATTCACCAACAGCAATCCATACGGTTACCTCATGGTTCGCTTTAGGTGGCTTGGCAATACATTTGGTTTCGACAATTTCGGGCTATATGAGGCGATTGAAATGCCCGATATTGCTGGTTTGAAAGCTGCCATTCTCGAAGCACAGGGCGTTTATGTGGCGGGAGCAAAGGGGGCGGATCAGTTTTCAACCGCTATCACTACTGCACAATCTTATTTGAACAGCGAGTCGGCCGCAGATGTAAAAAAAGCAATTACGACTCTCAAAACAGCGACCTTCAATTTTAAATTGCAGAATGCTTCGGCGGCAAATCCGTTGGATATGACTTCTTACATAACCAACCAAGGCTTTGACGACAACACATCAACCGGTTGGAACGGAGCGGGTACCGTGAATTACCACGAAGTGGAATATTATCAGAAGACTTTCGACCTGAACCAGCAAGTGAAGGGGCTGCCTGCCGGGAAATACATTCTCAAAGTTCGAGGCTTTGAACGCCCCAAAGGAAACGATGGCGGTGCCGCTTACAGGAGTGGAACAGAGGCTATTTATGCCCGTTTTTATGCGAAAAGCACCACCTTTTCCGAGATAACAGCTCCATTTAGTTCTTTGTACAGACACAAATACACAGGGGCTGATAACGTGAGCGGCTATGTCAACACCATGGCAGGTGCCGAAATCATGATGAACAAGACGGATAGTGCATACTACGAAGTCACGCTGCCAAGCATTTTGGTTGCAGACGGAGATGTCCTTACTATCGGGGCCAGAAGCACTTTTCAGCAAAACGGGTATTGGGCATTACTCGATAATTTCAAACTTCAATATCTGGGAAATAACTTGAACGATGTGGCGGATGTGCTGAATCAGCAGGTGGCGAAAGCACAGCAACTGACCGGTTCAAGAATGCAGAACCCGGTATTGACAGAACTCAATGCAGCTATATTGCAGGCACAGCAAGCCGTAGCAGCTAATCCGCTGGTTGCAACCGACCTGAATACGGCCAATGTGAAAATCACGGCGGCGATAACTTCCGCGCAAACCTCTATTGCGGCTTATGCTGCCTTGCAGACAGTTCTTGCTACGGCAACTACCGTTTATGGGGCGGGTACGGGCAATGATGCGGCAAAATTTCAAGACGCCATTCATGCAGCCCAATCTGTTTACGACAATTTGGATGCAAGCTTGGCTGACATCAATAATGCCACTTCGAGCTTGAATCTGGCGATATTGGCTTACCGTGTGGCCAATGCCACCGGCACGGCACCGACTGTGACCACCGTGAAAGATTATACCCGTGGATCGAACATTGCCTATCTTAGGGGAACGGTCAGCGGGGTGGCCTCGTCTGCCATTCTGGAAAGAGGTATTTGTTGGAGCACACAGCCCAATGCTTCGGTGCTGAACGGCAAAAGTGTTGCGGCGGGTACAACAGTCTCTTTTCTGGGACGTGTGGATGGCCTTCAGCCGGCAACGGTTTACTATATGCGGGCTTATGCCATCACTACAGGCTATGCCGTGGGGTATGGAAACGAGATCAAGGTGATTACCATTCCGAAAGGAACAGTCTCTTACTCGTTTGCAAGCGCCTTTACCGGGGACAACTACACTCGAATCAATGCCGCCGTTTCTTCGGCTGTCAATTACTATAACAACCTGACGAGCATCCAGGGACATAAGCTGAGCGTGAACTATAATGCGGGAACGCCCACTGCCGAAGCCTCCTACGGTGGATACATGCAGTTTGGAGACATAGCAAGTTACCAGCAAACAGGTACTGCCTTGCACGAAATGGCTCATACCATAGGAGTGGGGCAATACATCTACTGGACAGCAGAATCGGCACTGAAAGCCAACGGTATTTACCTTGGAGAAAGAGCTACCAAAGTGCTCCGTTTCATGACCAATGATCCTACCGCGAACCTCAAGGGCGACTACATCCACTTCTGGCCTTATGGCATCAACGGATCGTTCGAAGACGACGGATTGGATATGACTTATACCATCAACACCATGATCGTGCAGGGCTTGGGCGAAGACGGACTTCCCCCAACAGGAGGTTTTGCTACACCGGCCTACACTTTCGACAACGATGAAACGGTGAAATATTATATCAAGAACGAAGACACCAATGCCGGGCGCGACAATTCGTTCCTTGTGGAGAAACCAGACGGGGGAATCGTTTATCGGAAAATGACCGCATCGCAGGCTACGGCAAACGATAGTACTGCCTGGTATGTGAGGTTCTATCCGGCCAAGGCATATTACTCCCTTCAGAATGTAGCCACAGGTAAATACCTGACCTATAAGTCCTCGGGTCTCAACGGTTTCGGATCTCTCGCTCGGACCACACTCTTGGGAACCAATTATTTCCAGCTGATGGGATCACGCAACAACATCGTGGCTGGAACCGGAAACAATGCAGTGACCCTCAAGAGTTACTGGATAATATATCCGACGGCTACACAAAATCCGCCTTCGTTTGTAGCGAACGCCTCCAACGGATCCACCGCTTCGTCGAACTACAACATCACTGATGCCGCCACATTGCAGCGTTGGTTGATTCTCACCGGCGATCAGGCAGCAAGCCTTGATATGGCTTTGTCTGGCATCACCGGGGACACTTCGTCTGCCATCGGAATTTATGCAAAACAGGGCGGATTGATTGTAGAAAAAATGCCGGAACCATCCGAAATCAATGTGTATGACGTGGTGGGAAAACCCTTTGCCCACGCTTCCAATGTGAACGATAGCTATTCGGTGGCTTTGCCAAAAGGAATCTACATTGTCACGGTTAAATCCGCGCACAGCGAGAAGGTGGCAAAAGTGGTCGTTCTTTAAGCGCCGTTTGCAGTAGATGAAAAGGCCTTGAAATGAAGGCGTTTATTCCCTGAATTTCTTTTAGTAATAAAAATAAACGGCTTCAATCTATCGAGATTGAAGCCGTTTTCGTTGTTATCGGATATGCCGCAAAAAAACATCCGTGATCCCGGAATTTGCTCGCACCGGGACTACAAGTTTATCGCGCCGCGATCACCTCTATTTCCACCAAAGCACCCTTGGGAAGGGCTTTTACGGCAAATGCTGAACGGGCGGGAAATGCCCCTTCAAATTGCGAAGCATACACCTCGTTCATGGCTACGAAATCGGCGATGTCGGCCAAAAGAACGGTCGTTTTCACGATGTTGGCGGTGGTTAATCCAGCTTCCGCCAAAATGGCCTTGATGTTTTTGAACGATTGCCCGGTTTGTTCCTTGATTCCTCCCGGAACGAATTCTCCGGTGGATGGGTCAACGGGGATTTGTCCGGAAACGTACACAAATCCATTTACTTCGATGGCCTGGCTATATGGGCCGATGGCAGCCGGTGCGTTGGTTGTTGCAATTACTTTTTTCATATTTTGTTGATTTGTCAAATCGTTTATTGGTTATAGATACATGGGTGAAAAATTTTTCGCCTATCCGTGTCATATTGGGATATTATCCGATGCTTTTTTGTCGTATTACTTCGTAAATCAATACGCCGGCGGCCACCGACACATTCAACGAACCGATGGTGCCGAATTGTGGAATTTTCACCAATTGGTCGCAGATGCGGAGGTTGTCGTTCGAAATTCCGCTTTCTTCCGAACCCATCACCAAGGCGATAGGACCGGTCATTTCCGATTCGGTGTAGTTTGTAGCCGCTCTTTCGGTGGCAGCCAACACTTTCAAGCCGCTATTTTTGAGAAATTGAATGGCGGATGTCAGGTTGGGCTCTTTACAAACGGGTATTTTCAAGAGTGCGCCGGCCGATGTTTTCACGGCATCCGCATTCACGGTGACACTACCTCTTGTTGGTATCACGATGGCATCCACTCCACCTACTTCGCAGGTGCGGGCAATGGCTCCGAAGTTACGTACATCTGTTAACCCGTCCAGAACGAGGATAAATGGATCTTTCCCTTGTTCATAGAGAAATGGGACGATCTCTTCTATTCTGTCATACGTGATGGCCGACAGGAAGGCAATTACACCTTGGTGGTTTTTGCGTGTGTAACGGTCGATACGTTCCAAAGGCACCCTTTGCACGGGTATTTCGTGGCCTTTTAATGCTGCTTGCAGCTCTTTGAATAAGTCGCCCTGAAGTTCACGCTTCACGATCACTTTGTCGATGTTTTTTCCGGCTTCTACGGCTTCTATCACGGCACGGATGCCGAAAATCATTTCTTTTTCCTTCATGTAAGGTGAATTTGTTAATTCGCTAATCTGCTAATTTCTTGTTGGTTTGAAGCATCACTTTTGCATTCTCCATGGCCGCCTCGGTGATGTCCGCACCGCTAAGCATTTGCGCCAACTCCTGGGTGCGTTCTTCTTTGGTGAGGAGCTTGATGCTGGTGTTGGAAGTCTGCTCGTCGTCCGATTTATAGACGAAATAATGATGATCGCCTTTGGATGCAATCTGTGGGAGATGGGTGATGGCCATCACCTGCTTGTTGTCGCCGAATTCCTGCATGATGCGTCCCATTTTGTCGGCTACTTCGCCCGAAACGCCGGTGTCTATTTCGTCGAAAATAATGGTTGGCAGGTTGGTGACGTGAGCTATCAACGACTTGATGCAAAGCATTACGCGAGAAATTTCTCCGCCGGATGCCACTTCCGAAACCGGTTGGAGAGGCACGTTTTTATTTGCTGAAAACAGGAATCGGAGGTTGTCTCCACCGCTGCTGTCAGGGAATTTCTTAGGGGTGATCTCGCATTCGAACCGGACATTGGGCATACCCAGCGAGGCGATTTTTTCGATCAATGTTTTTTCAATGCTACTTTTGGACTTCAAGCGTTTTTCCGAAAGTGTTTTTGCCAAAGCAAGCATTTTCGTTTCTGTAGCTTCTACTTGTTTTTTAGCCGACATTATTTTTTCGTCCAGCGAATCGATGTTGCTCAATTTTTCCTGAAAGAAATGAAACAATTCGATCAACTCTTTGATGGACGACACGCGGTGCTTTTGTTGCAGGCCATAGATCAGGTCGAGGCGGCTGGTGATAAACTCCAGCCGTTCGGGCGAGAATTCGATGCTTTCGGCCGTCCGCTCTATTGCGGGACTCAGATCTTTCATGTCGAGGTATGCCGATTCGAGTCTTCCGGCAATTTCGGAGGCGTTGGGGTAGATTGCCGATATGCTTTGGATCGATTGCATGGCTTCTTTCAGGTTGCCGACAATGCTTTGTTCGCTGTCCGAAAGAAGGGCGTAGGCCTTGAAAAGTACCGACTTTATTTCCTCCGAATGAGTCAACAAAGCCAGTTCCTGCTCCAACTCTTCCTGTTCGCCATCTTTGAGAAGTGCCTCGGCCAAGGCTTCGTGTTGGAAGCGGATGAATTCCTCTTCGTTTTTGTTGCTTTGGGCCGTTTCGAGCAAATCCTGAAGCAGACGTTCCGCCTTTTTATATTCTTTGAAAGATGTTTGGTATTCTTTTAGCACATCGCCAGAACCGGAAAGCAGATCCAGCACCTCAAGCTGGAAGTTGTTGTCGCCAAGTAGTAGGTTCTTATGCTGCGAATGAATGTCGATCAGTTTCTCGCCGAGTTCCTTGAGGTTGGCGAGGGTGGCAGGTGTGTCGTTGATGAAGGCGCGCGATTTTCCTTCCGATGTGATTTCGCGGCGCAAGACGAAAGATTGTGCATCGTAATCAATGTCACGACTCTCGCAAAAACTTTTTAGGTCATAATTTCTGACATCGAAAAATCCTTCAATCACACATTTGTTTTCTCCTGCTTTGATGGATTTGGAATCGGCCCGTTGCCCCAGAATCAGGGATAATGCACCTAAGATGATGGATTTTCCAGCACCCGTTTCCCCCGTAATCACAGAGAATCCGGAGTGAAAATCCACTTCCAGTTTGCTTATCAAAGCGTAATTCTTGATGTATAATGACTTCAACATAAATCGCTAATCGAGGATATTTTGGCTGTTATAAAAAATAAGTCCCAAATTTTGTTCAAAGGTAATCAAAAAATAGGTGAATATGTGAATGTGTCGATTTGTAAATTTGCAGGTGCTCAAGGATTAGCTGCTACGAGGTCAACACTCCTTTTCGAAGGTTGAACCGATTGAATTTGCAGCCAATTTTATTATTAGAAGTGCGTCCAAAGCCATCAAATCCTATCTATACGATGTAAAGTTAGGTGATAAATGGGAAAATCGATGGTCTGATTATAGAAAAAATATATCAATGTCCTTGGTGGGATACCACGGCTCACTCCGGCTGGCTAATAAGCAACAAAAGGTTTTCAAGGGAAGCTCAATCGAAAGACAGTCCATTCTTTTTCCGAATAGAAATCGAAATGACACCGGTGGTTGAGCAATACCTCACGGACAAACATTAGTCCAATACCTTGGCCATTACTTTTTGTCGAAAAAAACGGGCTAAACAGTTTCTGTTTCACTTCATCGCTGAGTACAGGGCCGTTGTTCCTTATTTCCACGGTTTGCGATTCGGTAAATACAGCAACGATAATATCCCCATCTTGTTGGATAGCCTCATAGGCATTTTTCACGATGTTGAGTAGCACTTGTTCAAATTGTATGGCATCTATGTTTGCACAAAAAGGCTGTTCGCAAGGGGAAAACTCTATGCGGATATTGCGTCTTTTGCATTCTGCATAGGTGATCCGGATAACCGCCTCCATCACCTGACGCACATCGACGCGACTCAAGTTTGGTTCAGGAATCTTCACCACTTCAGCCAAATTGCTGACAAAACGGCTCAGTCCACCACACCTTTCGGTGGATGCAGCCACGGCGGGAAGCACTTCTTTCCATTCTTCATCATCGCCTTGTTCCGCAATATCGGCAATAACGCTTAAGGTAGAGCTGATCGCTCCCACCGAATTGTTCACTTCGTGTGCCATCATTCGAATAACACTTTCATACGATTTCTTCTCGGTTGCCAGCAATTCATGGGTAAGTTCTTCAATCAAAATAAACGGATGCGAAGCGCCTCGGTCGAGAAAGGAAGAGGCTGTGCAGCGATACTGTATGATGCCCCCAACACGGAAAATGGCTTCCTCGCCGGATTCTAAACCGGCTATCTGCTTGCACACTTCACTGGGTAGCTCGTCCAACTTCTTTCCAAGAACAGATTCAAGCTGTTTGATCTCCAGCAAACGGAGTCCCGACAAATTGATATTCGTTATCCGACTATCAAAATCAAGCATCACCACTCCTTGCGGCGAAGCTTGGATCAGCAAATCCAGGAAATGGTTCTTTTCCCGCACGTTCAGCCGTTCGTTGCGAAGCTGATCCATCATTTTGTTGAAAATCTCGATCAGTTTGTTGGCTTCACTATTGGGAATTGGCCGCAGGCGGGTGGAAAAATCCTGTTCCTTGATTAGTTCCATGCTGTTGGTCAGCAATTGATAAGGTTTGATTAGTTTGCGGTAGAGCACGACGAAGATGAAGGCGGAAAAAAGGGTTAGGCCTTCGATGATGAAAAATAATTCCGTATTCTTATGGTAATGGGTGAACCCGCAGAAGCTCAGGCTTCCGAGAACGACACAGACCAAGATGATGAACAGAAATTTGGATTTCACGCTTCAAATATTTACATATTTACAAAATTAGGATACTGGCAAATCAGCCAATTATCGCACTTCCCTTTCGTTGAAATCGATCTTAAACTTTTCCAAGCGTCGATACAATGCCTGCCGAGTCAAACCGAGTGCCAAAGATACTTTCGAGAGATTACCTCCATACAGCCTCATTGCTTTGAAGATCATTTCCCGTTCCAAATCTTCCAGAGGATAGACAGACTGGATGCTTGTGCGGCCATCAGTGGGCGAGAGGTCAATGTATTGTTCTTTCAATTCCTTATCGGTAATCAACGATTTTCCACTTACCAAAAGGGTGCGATCTACCAAGTTTTTCAGTTCCCGAATATTTCCGGGGAAAGGAAGTGATTGCAGAAATGTGATGGCTTCCGACGAAAATTCAGCTTTCGGCACGTCATTGAGTTGCGATTGCAATCCCGAGAAATGCTTGACAAGCAAAGGGATGTCTTCCCGCCGTTCACGAAGTGCTGGAATTTGCACCGAAATCAGGTTGATACGGTAGAAAAGGTCTTCCCGAAACTGGTTTCGCCCGATCATCTCCGGTAGATTCTTGTTGGTGGCGCTAATCACACGCACATCCACCCGCTTGGTTCTGCTGTCGCCAAGCGATTCGAAGGTTTGGTCTTGCAGCACTCGCAGCAACTTCACTTGCGAAACAGCATCCAGGTCACCAATCTCGTCTAAGAAAATGCTCCCTTTGTCCGCTAACTCGAAACGCCCGATGCGGTCGTAATGGGCATCCGTGAAAGCTCCTTTCTTATGTCCAAACATCTCGCTTTCGAAAAGATTTTGCGAAATGCCTCCGAGATTCACTTTCACAAAAGGTGCTGCCGCACGTTTACTATTTTCGTGGATGGCTTCCGCTATCAACTCTTTGCCCGTTCCGCTTTCGCCCGTAATCAAAACTGAGGCGTTAGTGGGAGCGATGCGGGAAACGGTGGAGAATATATTTTCAAGTAAGGGCGATTTACCGATGATTTTTGAGAAATTAATCGTACTGGATGGAAAATCTGTTTTTGAGTTTTTACCTTCTGATAACTGAATGGCTGTTTTTATGGAGTTCAGCAGGGCCAAGTTGTTCCAAGGTTTGGTCACAAAATCGAATGCACCCCGCTGAATTCCTCTCACGGCCAATTCGATGGATCCCCATGCAGTAATGAGGATTACGGGAACATCGGGACGGTATATTTTCACTTGCGACAGCAAAGTCAATCCCTCTTCGCCGCTGGTTCCGCTGGTGTAGTTCATATCCATTAGAATCAGCGCAGGGGCAGTTGCTTTGACAAAGGCAATGGCCTCGGCTGAAGCCGCTGCTTCAGCCACGTCGTATCCGGCACGTTTGAGCACCAAGCTCAATGTGGAACGGATGGCTTTGTCGTCGTCGCATATCAGGATTAAATCAGTCATATAATTGTTGTTGTAACGCTCTAAGTGAAAAAGATAAACGCTAAGACACGAACACGCTAAGTTGTTTTTGAATGAATCGTTGCGTCACGGCGTCTTTGCTTTAAAACACGAATCAAGCTGCCTCCGGTGCAAAAATACGCTTTTCCGAATTTAATTCTTGACAAAATCGTTATAATTCACAGCCAATTGCTTTTTCTCTATAAAATCGTAGAGTGTCAGGCTTCGGATTTGGTAATAGTACGACCAGAGGCTGAAGAGTTGTTGGATCCAGTTGCGCCGAGCAATATCCTTCGCCGATTGTGCATCGTTGAGGTTCAGTACATCCATTTTTCCAAGCACAAATGCCTCCACACAAGTCTGGTAACGTTTTCTTGCAATCGTGTCTGTCTCTTGTGCTACGGCTAATTGCTTGGGTTGATTATTGAAATTTTGTACGGTTAGAAAAATCTGCTGGTTGAAATCGCGCTGTTCTTTTTGCATTTTCGAGTTGACCACTTCGCGATTGGCTTCTGCAATTTTTACTTGCCCTTTTCGCTTTCCCCAATCCACTATGGGAATTTTAATCCCCACCTGCACCACCTGGTTGTCCTTCATGTAATTCGGATTGTAGGCATTTCTCCATGAGGAATCTTGCCCCACACGCCCTACGGAAGCGTACAGCGAAATATTCCACCTTGCGGCTTTTGCCTTGCTCACGTCGCGTTCACTTTCGAGCATTCGGCGTTGGATGTTCTGCGTGAAGGCATTGTTTTGGGTGGCCCAGTCGAGAACTTCGCTGTAGGCAAGCACCGGGATCTGTTGAGTCGCAAATTGAGGAATAACAGGTTCCACCACCACATCGTCTTCATAACCAAGAAAGGAACGCAATTCGAACATCCGGGCATTTAGCGCAGCTTCCGCATTCACTAATTCCGATTCGGCATTGAGCATGCCCACTTTCAGTTGCAAAAGTTCGCTTTCCGACACTTGTCCTATTTTGAAACGGGCTTCAGCTATCTTATACAATTTCTGAGTGTTTTCCAGATTCTGTACTGCAGTCTCTTTGTTGGCTTTAGCCAAAAGCAGATTGAAATAATGCGAGATTAATGTTGTGGAGGTTTCTTCTATTGCAGCAACTAATTTTTGCTCGGCTTCCTTTTTCTTCACAGGCTCGATGCGCTTTTTCCAACCGAGCGAGTTGAACCCGAACAACGGTTGCTCAAGGGTTAAGGCGTAAGGGATGGCTTTCCATTTTGTCCCTTTGTCTTCTCCATATTGGGTAAGTTTTTGCGCACTGCTTTCGAAAGACAACTTTCCTCCCGTCCAAGGCAAATTCTGTGTGGCGGAAAGGGTAGCATCCAATTGGCTGTAGTCACTGGCTACATAGTTGTACGAGCCATCCGGATTTTGATAGCTGTTGTATGATTTGGTATAATAGGGGAGTGTGCCGTTGAATGCCAGTTCGGGCAAGAGTTCAGACTTGTATGTCCGGTATTCCCAGTAAGAAGAGACATACTCGTTGCGAGCGACGACAGCGTCCACCGATTGGCTTGCCGCTCGGTGGATGGCTTCGTCGAGTGTGATGCGCACGGTGTCCTGCCGGGCTGGCAGGTGCGCCGCCACGCTACTCATGGTGGAAAATATAATGAAAACTAACTTGGTATTCATGTTCTGAAATGTTTTTGATGCGGACAGAATTACAAAATTTACAGATGGAAGTTTTGTGATCCAGTCTTATTCCCGATATTTCTATTCCTCGCGTAAAACAACAGCTGGATGAACCCTCGAAGCTTTTTGCGATGGATACCAAACAGCCAACACGGTGACAACGGTCAACATCCCGAAAGTCAGCAGGTAATCTGTCAGAAGTTGAATCAACGAGAGGTCTTTGAGCGAATCTCCCTCCACCATCGGCAATCCGATGTTGTTTAAAGCTCCCGTTGCGAGGATGTTTACTGAAAGAATTACCCCCAGAATGCTCGCGATGAAGAGCAAGACAATGGCTTCGAGTATATATGTTTGTCGCACTTTCTTTTTCGATGAACCCAAAGCCATTCGCAAGGCAATTTCTCCTCGTCGAGATTGCGTGCGAAGCCAGAAGGTGCCGATGATTCCCAAGAAAATATTTATCAGAAGAAATGATGTGACTGAGAATGTGCTTTTGAGTCCGTTGCTAAACCCCATCCAGCCCATGTAATTTTCCCGACTTTTATCTAAGGAGGTTATCTTCACCAAAAAATAGGGGGATATATTGAGTTGTTCGCGCATCTCCTTCACGAATTTTTCCGCAAAATCAGGGTTGTCAGCTTCGGGCTTCACGCGAATGGAAACGTCCTTGTAATCACCCATTTCTTCTGCTTTTTGTAATTGATATACAATCGATGAATAATCGTTGTATTCAGATCGTTTCACAGGATTCACAAAGCCCAATATTTTGTATTTATTGTTGTTTGAAATAGAGTCTATCTTATCGATCGGTATATCCAAAAACGTTTCTTCGTTTTCTTTTCCCAGCAATACGCCGTTCGTGATTGTCCCCTTCATTTGAGTAAATCCCTTGTCTTTTTCCAACCGAATTCTGAATACATCGAAAAATTCAGGCGTCACTCTTTTCGTCCAGATACTTTTGTCGGCAACCGAATCCACTTTGTAACCAATGGACATGAAAGAACCCGTATAAGGTGTTGCCGAAACCGATACACAGACATTTTCCACCGAGGGATTTGCCTTGATGCGTTTTAAGATAAGGGCGAAGATTTCATCTTTAGTCATCCCCTTGATTTGTTGGTTTTTCCCGCTGGAAAGCGTGTCCAACTTCACATTGTAGGTATGCGAAATGTCAAAACCTCTTGGCTCGGAGTATTTCTTCCCCATGGTAAGGAGATAGTCGCTACAGAACCAAAGAATGGTGAATATCAATGTCAGCTCTATCACAATCCAGCTATTCATCCTTTTTTCATTCCAGATGATGGTCAATATATGCTTTATCATAAGGCAAATCTTATTTACGTTTTAAGGATTCTACAATATTCATCCGCAGGGTGCGCAAGGCCGGAATACCCGCAGAAAGAAGGTTGAGCACAATGCAGGAGAGAAACACAAAGAGAAACACAACTGGCGAAATAAACGCTCCTGCGGGGATGCTTCCCTCGTCTGGAAAATCCAGCAGCCATTCGCGCAACCAAATGATCGCTCCATACGACAAGAGCAGCCCG
>MKRS01000179.1 GCA_001897035.1 Bacteroidales bacterium 45-6 | reverse complement strand
CCTCAAAATCGGGATAGACCAAGGCCACGAGCTTTCCATTTCGCTGAACGACAACACTCTCCTTGATGTAAGGCAGGTTGTTGATTTTCGACTCGATCTCTTCGGGGAAGATGTTTTGCCCGCTGGGCCCAAGGATCATCGACTTGCTGCGGCCACGAATAAAGATACGTTTTTCCTTGTCCATGGTTCCCAGATCGCCCGTCCTGAGCCAACCATCTTCGGTGAAAGTTGCTTTGGTAGCTTCTTCATTTTTGTAATAGCCCTTCATCACATTCTCGCCCCTTACCTGGATTTCTCCCAGCACACGGTAGGGATCTTCGGAATCTATCCGGACATCCATCACGTCTTTCAAGATGCGCCCGCAGGAGGTAGGCATAAACTGGCTGGCCAAATCGTAAGAAATAAGAGGACCGCATTCAGTCATTCCATAACCAACCGAAAACGGAAATTTTATCTTATACAGAAACGCTTCCACATCTTTGTTGAGCGCAGCTCCGCCAATAACGACCTGCCTGAAGTTTCCGCCCAACGAGTCGATCAATTTCTGGCGAATCTTGGCATGGATCTTCTGCTCCAGAAACGGCACGCTCAATGCAAGCTTGGTGGTCCTTTTCGAGATTTGAGGGAGGATCTGCTTCTTGTAGATCTTCTCGATAATCAGCGGGACACATATAATGAGCTTCGGCTTCACGTCCGCCAACGCCAGCAACAGCACTTTCGGAGAAGGAACTTTTCCCAACAAAGTGACATGGGCACCCACCGACAAGGAATATAGGAAATCGAAGGCACAGCCATAGGCGTGCGCCAAAGGCAACAGTGCCAGCATCCGCTCTCCCTTGTAAAGGAGGTTGAGGCTTCTTACGGAACTAATGTTCCCAATCATGTTGTTAGCCGTCAATATCACAGCCTTGCTGAAGCCGGTAGTCCCCGAAGTGTAGCTTAATATCACCACTTCCGAGTTGTCAACACTGGCATAGTCAACATGCTCTTTCCGAAACCCGTTGGGATAGTACTTTCCAAACGTTTCATTCAGATCCTGATCTGCCCGGTTCGGGCTCTCATTCTTCTGCTGGTGGATGCAGTGCATGTTGGTCAGTGAGTAAACCCCCAAGACATTCACAATCTGCGTATCTTCTATGTTTTCCCAGATTTGCTCGTGCGTAAACAGCATCACCGACTCTGAGTGGTTGATAATATGGACAATGTTGTCCACGTGGAAGTCCTGCAGGATGGGCACAATGACAGCCCCGTAGGAAACGGTGGCCAGATAGACAGAACACCAATGGCTGTTGTTTTTGCCCACAAGGGCTATTTTATCGCCCTTCTTGATGTTGTATTTCGCAAAGATGGTATGAATAAACGCTATTTCTTTGGCAAGATCACCGTAAGTAAGAGTCCTTTTCTCGGCATAATCTGTCAAGGCAGGCAACTCCCAGTTGTCTTTAAAACTTCGTTCGTAGAGTTTAATAAAATTTTCGGCTATCATACGCTATAATCATTGCTCATTTGAGGTAAATTTGTGCAAAAATAACATAATCGACATGAATATCCAAGCTTTTATGCAGGAAATAAAGGCATTTATGTATTTTTGCTTCAAAATTGGAAGAAAGAAGGATTCCGGCATTTGCGCCGTATCCTAAAATTCACATTTCAGTATAAATATTTAATAATAAACATGATAGATAATTCTGTTTTTGAGAATAAAAAAGCAGCATATTTCACACTGGGCTGCAAATTGAATTTTGCGGAGACATCTGCCATCGGACGACAATTAAAGTCGGTGGGAGTACGAAAAGCCCGGAAGGGCGAAATAGCGGACATTTGTGTCATCAACACTTGCTCGGTGACGGAACTCGCCGACAAAAAATGCCGCCAGACAATCCGTAAGATGATTAAGGAGAATCCAGGCTCGTATGTCGTGGTGACGGGATGCTACGCCCAATTGAAACCCGACACCATCGCCCAGATACCGGGCGTAGACGTGGTGCTGGGTGCCGAACAAAAATTGGACGTGATCGCCCACCTGGACGAGTTGAGGAAAAAAGAGAAGGGCACCGTGCTGACCACCAAAACAAACAACATCCGCCAATTCGTACCTTCGTGTTCGAAAGACGACCGGACAAGATATTTCCTGAAAGTGCAGGACG
>MKRS01000178.1 GCA_001897035.1 Bacteroidales bacterium 45-6 | reverse complement strand
CTGCCGGCTGGAATATTTCAAACGAATCATTCATGGAACCTGCCTCTTCCTGGCTTCCTTACCTGAAAGTAAGAGGAAGCTGGGGGCAAAACGGGAATATGAATATCCCTCCCTATTACTATTTAGCCCTGGTAGGATCTAATTTTCCTTATTCATTTGGCGATGACGGAAATGCTGCAGTGGGAGCCGCTTTAACAAATCTTGGGAATGCTTCCTTACATTGGGAAAAGGCACAATCTACCAATATCGGGTTTGATGCGAGATTGCTGAAAGGACAACTGGGCTTTACTTTCGACTGGTATCACCGCGAAACAAAAGACTGGCTGGTACAGGCAAATATTCCCAGCGTGTATGGAGTGGGAGCGCCTTACATCAATGGAGGAAACGTGATAAACAGAGGTATAGAAATGGCAGCTACCTATTCAGGCGGCAACACAAAATCATTTAGCTATAACATTTCCGCAAACATTGCATTCAATAATAACAAAGTAAGCGCTATCCCCACCCAGGATGGAATATTACATGGTGGCGGGGGAACATTATACGCCAACTCAGTTGAAGTAACACGCTCTCAAAACGGATATCCGCTTGGCTTTTTCTGGGGGCTGACTACAGACGGGATATTCCAGACCGCTGAAGAAGTACAGAACTATAAAGGCAGTGGGGGAAATCCTATACAGCCTAATGCACAGCCGGGAGACCTGCGGTATGTGGACAGAAATGGAGATGGAACGATCAATGCCCTGGACAAATCAATGATCGGGGATGGACATCCAGATGCGATTTTCGGGCTGACCTGTTCTTTCGCTTACAAAGGATTTGATTTGTATATCGCTACTAATGGCGTTGCCGGTAACCAGATCCTGCAAAACTATATTGATGCCAACAGGAACTACTGGAATATTACCCAGGACCTCTATGATGGCCGCTGGCATGGAGCCGGAACTTCCAACAAATATCCCCGTATTGATGCACAAAATTCTAACTGGATCAATTTCTCGGATGTATTCCTCTATAAGGGAGACTATATTAAAATAAACAATGTTACGCTCGGCTATGATTTCGCAAGGCATATTTTGAAAACAAATAAAATAAGCCAGCTCAGGGTATATATTACGGGGCAAAACCTATACAACTTTACTTCTTACAACGGAATGGATCCGGAGATTGGCACCGGCAGCAATGGCGTTGATCAAAGTGAGATTGGCCGGGATTCAGGGATGTATCCTCACGCCAGAACAATATTGTTTGGACTCAGTGTTAAATTCTAAAAAATCATTAATTATGAAATCGCTCAAAATAATATTACCAGCATGCTTTTCAATGCTTTTACTGTCCAACTGCAGCGATAAGTTTTTGGACATTTATCCGGTAGACAGAAAAACTGAAGCTACCTTCTTTAAAACCCAGGAAGAAGTTTATCAAACACTTGTAGGTTGCTACCAGGGCATGAACCGCTGGCTTAATAACGGGGGCAACTGGGTATATCCTATCGTGTCAGACATCATGTCGGACGATGCAGCCGGCGGGGCAGGGAAATCCGACTATCTTCTGCCCCAGGCAATTGATCGTTTTGATCCGGGCATTGCACCGGCAGAAGCCAACATATACAGCACCATGTGGGCTGATGCTTTTACAACCATCAACAGGTGCAATACTTTCCTGAAAAAAACAGATGCATTTCCCTGGGACGACAATAGTGCATTTGCGATGGGAAAATATATGACCAAAGCGGCCAGTGAAGGAGAAGTACGTTTTATCAGGGCATATATGTACTTCTGTTCTATGCAAATGTGGGGACATCTCCCGTTAATTACCGAAACCATGGAAGATGCAGGGAAAGAGGCTCAGGAAGACCCCAACCTCATTTATGAGCTGATCGTGAACGACCTGAAAAAAGCAACAGGATTATTGCGCCCTTCCTTTCCCAGTGATGCAAGCGGTCGTATTACCAAATATGCCGCAGAAGGACTTCTGGCAAGGGTTTACCTGTTTTATACAGGCTATTACGGCAAAACCCAGGCCGAACTGCCGAGAGTAAATAAAGGAGAATTATTAACGTATATGAATGGAGTGATCTCCGAAGCTGAAGTAAAAGGCTACCTTACAGATATCATACAAAATTCCGGTCATGATCTTATGGATAATTATCTG
>MKRS01000177.1 GCA_001897035.1 Bacteroidales bacterium 45-6 | reverse complement strand
AATGGCTTCTTGCCGGAACCGCAGGTGACGCCTACCGGTACTTCTCTAAGCTATAATGTGTATAGCTATGAAAGTTTGAATACGATGATGGGGAATGGAGGGCTTAACTTCGATCGTTCAAAAACAGCATTGGATATTGGGGGGGCGGCTTTCTCCGGATTGGAGAAAATGGTGCTTCCTGGTTCCAACAATTATTTCATGGGCAAGAATGGTAAATATTACAATCTCCGTCCGAACGGAAAAACTGGAAGTAGGATAGGCGCAATCCAAGCGGCAAAAATGTATAGAGTTGCAGGAACAGTAGTTACGGTTGTCAGTGGTGGCATTGAGATAGGTATGGGCGTTTATGAAGACTCACAACTTAATGGAGGAAAACTGACCTACGGCTACAATGCTCAAAAAGCGACAGCCAGTGCTGTTGGTGGCGGAGTTGGTGGCTGGGCTGGTGCTGGTGCTGGTGCAGAAGGGGGTGCAATAGTTGGTTCAGCCATTTGCCCAGGATTGGGAACTGCCATTGGGGCAGCCGTTGGAGCAATTGGCGGTGGCTTTTTCGGAAGCTCGTTAGGTTCGGGGATAGGTAAAGCGGTATTTGATTATTTTTACTAATGAAATATGGAAAAAATTATGACAATTGAAACAATTTGGAATATAATCTATTATTGTGCCTACAAAATAGATTATAAATTGCACATGGCTCTACGGAAAATCAGTCCGATCAGGTTCATTTTAAGAATACCTGCGGTGAATAGATTACTGCTGAGGAGGGGGGGAGCTGTGGAAATGATAGACGAAGCTGTTTCCAATACCTTTAAAGATCCAAGAAGTGGCATGAGTACTATCTTCGCATCAATTGTCATGCAGGGAATACCTTTCATCTTACTTTTTGGACTTCATGATTTTTATTTTCTAATATTTAATAATAGCCAAATGCCCGCTTTTGAGATATACATTTATCCATTATTTGTTTATGGTATCATCTCGGGTTGTATAAATTACTTCTTGCTTTATCGCAAAGATAAGTATCTAAAGTACTTTAAGAAATTTGATAAACAACCTCGAAGCTGGAAAGTAAAATGGGCATGTATAAGTTTCGGGGTGATTTTATTTCCCATCCTACTACTTATAGGGAGTTTTATTGCAATGCGATAATGTATCAGACGTGCCAATATTTAATTACATTATTGGTTGTCAATAAAATAAAAACAAAGAAAATACAATGCTGGAGGTAATGTCCGCCGTTCTATTTTCAAGGCTTAAAAACACATTCAAAATATCCTCTGCTTGCGCAGGCTTGTAACCTGTGTGTTTCTTTGAAAAACAATATCTTTTGTTTTGGCGAACAACACACGGACAAGAAGTCTGTGCGCGAGGGTTGGCGAATACGGCGAGTTCCAGCTACCAGCTGGACTACTGTGGCAACTACGTGTATGAAAAGTCGGGTTTGCTGACCATCCGGCTCAAGCGTATTCTCCTGCCGGAAGGGTCGGTGGAGACCTATTTAGGCAACCTCGCTTACCTCAGCAGTTGGAAATACGACTATTTCCTGAAGGATCACCAGGGGAACACCCGGGTGGTGCTGTCGAAGGCGATCGGCAGTGGCTCGGCCAGTGCCTCGGGGCAGGTGGACTACTATCCCTTCGGGATGGAGCAGAGCCGGACCACCGCCACCAGCGGCGGGCCCCTCTATTCGTCCGACACGCCTCCCTACCTCTACAGCGGCAACGAGCTGGAGAAGATGAACGGGCTTAACCAGTACGACTTCCACGCCCGCTGGTTGGACAACGCCGTTCCGAGGTTCACGACGATGGACCCGCTTGCCGAGTCGCACTACGAGGAAAGCCCGTATGTGTATTGCGGGAACGACCCGGTGAACCGGATGGACCCCCTGGGGCTGGACTGGTACTACAATCAGGAGGGGGAGTTCCCAAAATATATCGAGGGGCACGCAGAGAATAAGGATTACAAGCACCACGCCAAGACGCGCATGTTGGAGAGTGACCACTACAAGTATTTCTTCGGCGAATATGGTAGCATCTATATCGTGGAAAAGATGACTGGCAATATCAATGGCTTCTTGCCGGAACCGCAGGTGACGCCTACCGGTACTTCTCTAAGCTATAATGTGTATAGCTATGAAAGTTTGAATACGATGATGGGG
>MKRS01000176.1 GCA_001897035.1 Bacteroidales bacterium 45-6 | reverse complement strand
AAAAAAGAAGGTGAAATTAGTGGGGTTATAAACTATTTTAATGGGCAAATGGTTGCAGGCAGTTATCAAGCTTTAAGTTTTATTAATAAAACCAATGGTAGTTTATACTGGGATCAAATAGCGTATCGAAGAACTGCTGATAATGGTAAAACTTGGACAGAAGATCAAATGGTCTTAAAACCAACCGAATACACTCGTGATCAATTCTCTGTTTGTGATCCCGGTGTTGTAAAAGCGAACGGATATTATTACATAGGTTATACATCTACTGAAAATTTTAAAGGAATCTTCAATCATGCTTATATCGCCAGATCAATGTCACCAGCAGGACCTTGGGACAAATGGAATGGTAGCAGTTGGAGTGGTAATCCACAGCCAATTGTTACTTTTACCGGTGATCCAAATGCATGGGGTGCTGGTGAACCTTGCATGATAGTATGAAATGGTACGATATTTTTCTATTATTCATGGAATGGAATTCATACTATTGAAACACATGTTGCTACTGCTAATGTCAATGATGAGTATTGGCCAGCACATTTAGTTTATTATGGTGTAGCTGTTAATAAGACAGGTACTGATGGTGCCGATCATTGTGATATTAAATATCGTAGTGATTTACAGAAATTCTATGCTATTCATGCAGCTTCAAGATTGACAGCTGACAGCTACATTGTACTATGGGAATCTTCAAATGGAATAACTTTTAATAAGATTGCTGAAATACGAAACAATTTAAAGCCTTATTTACATAATTGTGGATGGAGTGCCGATGAAAACGGTTTGATAGATCCTACTAAACAACAATTTTTATCTTATGCATATGGTCCAAATTGGGCAAATTGGAAAACTGCGTGGCATCCGATTTCTTTTGAATAGATTTTCTTTCTATGAATAAAAACTAAATCGTGATGTCACGAGTTACAATTGCAAGTAATTGTTCGCAAGAGTATACGATAGATTGAGTTGACGTAATTTAATTTTATTGAACTTTGATGCAGTGGAACATAGATGTTATCTCATACAAAAGTTCATCTTGACGACAAACTCTTACAGTAACAGTAAGTTCAATGAAACAATGGTAAATTATCTTGTCATTCTCTGCTTGATTTTTTTCTATTATTTAAATATACGACTATTATATATACCAGTGAAACAAAACAATATCTCAGAATTCTTCACTGGACATTGAACACTAAATATCAGTTCGATTGTTGCATGTGAAGATGAAAGATGATATGGTTTATTCAACACTGTCAAATACGTTGACAGTAAGTGCTGGTAACAGGTTGTAATGGAAATACTACGACTACACATAATTATCTTGCCGGATTATTTATTGCGTTGCTCATTGTAACTTTTTTGAGTGCAAATTGCATGTCTTAGTCGATATTCTAATCGACGAATATCAACTATCACAGGTATTTCTCTTATATTTCTTTTCATACTCTATACTAATTACACAATACGTACCATTCTATTTCATTTGGTGGAAGTACACACAAATTTGAAAATAAAGAAAGCTAAAGTTATTTAGAACAGTGACCGATATCCCATAGAAAACATAGATTTCAATACATACACTATAAATATCATTGAGTAGTCTCTTTTAAACTTTTAAATCTGTTCAAATACTCACTTTTACCCTCAACATAATGTCAAAGTTGTTTCCAACTTAGACGACTTTCACTTTAGAGAGATTCATTTACAGTAAAATCTGCTCGGGGGAGCCAGAAGGTGTCCACATAGGCAGATTTTACTCTATATCACATATCCATGACCATCAAACGTAAATTCAACCTGTCACTTACGAACCTCTTTCAAGAAATCATCATATCCAAAAATTACACAATGTAAACAAATGCCACTAAAATTCTTCGCACTTTTTCTATCAAACTTACGCGCCATTCACGCCAAAACTCAAAATATTTTCTTCACGTCCTACTCATTACATCCAATTATTTATTGACTAATTGATTAAAACAATGCCCTTGATTATTTTATTCATGCTAATTCTCAAAAAAGAATTAAAAACCTATAAAGTTCGAAAAAAAAAACTCAGTTTCCAATTCAACTATATACTCCAAAGCAGAAATGTAGTGCGCACTCCTATCAATTACAATTGCAAACAGGACGAGCAAGAGCACTATAACGATGAAGAAAATCATTACACGTAGAACCA